>NZ_JACJPW010000039.1 GCF_014696265.1 Aerosakkonema funiforme FACHB-1375
CCTCTTCCCTCTTCCCTCTTCCCTAACCCCTAGCCCCTAACCCCTAACCCCTAACCCCTAGCCCCTAACCCCTAGCCCCTGCTTTTGACTTTTGACTTTCCTGGCTTGCCCGAAAATACCGTTGGGGGGTAAGCTCAAGCAACGGGAAAACAGCAGACAGGATTGATAACGTGGCAATAAATGAGGAATCGATCGAAGTTGGTGGGCTGAAATGGTTCTACCGGGAAGCGAAACCCTTGGGCAGAAGTGACAGACTGCCGGTGCTGTTGCTTCACGGTTTGCCTTCCCAGAGTTACAGTTGGACTGAAGTGATGCCAGCTTTGGCGGAAAAAGGGTATCCTGCGATTGCGCCCGACTGGATTGGTTATGGCTTCTCATCAAAACCCGATCGCCGCGATTTTGCCTACACGCCGGATGCCTTCGTTGACAGTCTAACAGCATTTATCCAAACCCTAGAAATCGATCGCCTTTCCCTAGTTGTACAGGGATTTTTGGGGTCATGCGGCATTCAATACGCCTTGCGCCACCCAGACAAAATCGAATGCTTGGCCATTTTGGGCGCACCTGTCTCAACTGCTGCGAAACTACCTTGGAAAATTCAACAACTGGGATTGCCATTTGTCGGCGATATGCTGACGCAAGACCCCCTCTTAGTTGACCGCACTCTAGAAGGCGGTAGTCGTTACGGAATATCAGATAAAGATTTGGATGTGTATCGGCGTCCCTTCCTCAAGAGTTCCGATGCGGGACGAAGTTTGATGTGGACGGTGCGGAATCTCCAGTTACAGGAGTCGATGGCGGAAATTGAAACCGGTTTGCGGAAGTGGACGCAACGAACTCAATTTGTGTGGGGGATGAAAGACCCTTGGTTATCCTTTAGCCAGATGGAACCTTTAGCCACGGCGATGCAGAATGGGGAAGTCTGCAAACTGGAAGAAGCAGGGCATTATCCGCAAGAACATTGCTCTGGTGCAGTCAGCGAAGCTCTATTAGGGTTTCTTCGCCGCTAATATTTTTAAGGATAGTTTTTTGTTCCACTGTTCATTCCCGTAATCATGGTTATGACACGTTATCGGTCTTTTCTAGCCTTGGTGCTGGCATTTTTGACAGCATTTTTGGTAAGCTGCGGCTCTCCTGCTGCCAAAACGCCTCCTACTTACACGGCAGATCAAACAGCGCTGATTCAGGATTATGTTTCCAGAATCGAGACTTCCCGCGAGCGCTTGCCGGAATTAGCGAAGCTGATCCAAGATGAAAATTGGGTTTTTGTCAAGAATTTTATTCGCGGGCCTTTGGGTGAATTGCGATCGCGCATCAGCGTGATTCAGCGCAACTTGCTTCCAAATGCCAAAGCAAAGGCGACTGAATTAGCCAAAGAGGTGGCAGAAAACTTAATTGCGATCGATGAAGCTGCACAAAAGCGCGATTACAAAGCGGCTATCAGCAGTTACGGCGCACTGCAAAGAAACATAGACGCTTTCTTGTCTTTGGCTCCCGGAGCATAGTCTATTTTAGATTTTGGATTTTAGATTTTAGATTGGTACACAAGCTAAAATCTAGAATCTTTTCTCAAATGAGTCATGTTGCAATTATAGGGTGCGGTGTTGTTGGGGCGGCGATCGCCTACGAACTCAGTCAAGTTCCCGGACTGAACATTACAGTTCTGGACAAACAATCACCCCCCTCTTTCTCCGCTATCAGGGGAGAAGTCAGAGAAATCAACCATTCCTACCAAGGTTCTACAAGTGCTGCCTTGGGTGTTTTGATGGGTGCTATCAGTCAAAAAGTCAAGGGTAAGGCGTGGCAGATGCGCCAGACTAGCATCCAGCGCTACGAAACTTTGATTCCGGAATTAGAAGCTGCGATCGGGCGTAAAATTCCTTTTAACAGGCAGGGAATTCTCATGCTTTGTCTGGAAGGGGAAAATTTACCTAGTTGGGAAGAGTTGGTAAAAGTTCGCGCTGACCAAGGTTGGCATTTAGAAATTTGGGATACTGCCCAATTACAGGTTAAATGTCCGCAACTGAGTTTGGCAAAGATTAGCGCGGCTGTCTATTCTCCCCAAGATAGACAAGTCGATCCCACCGCTCTTACGGTAGCTTTAGTGGAAGCAGCCGATCGCAACGGTGTGAGTTTCCAGTTTGGGGTCAGCGTTTTGGGGATGGAAACAACAGTGTCAGATGGAGAGAATTTCTCTGCCTGCAAACAGATTGACACCACAAATGGCACGATAGAAGTTGATTGGTTGGTGATAGCGGCGGGGTTGGGTTCGACACCGCTCACCGCATCTCTGGCACAGTCGATCGAGATCGGACCGGTATTGGGACAAGCATTACATTTACGATTAGAGCATCCTTTGGGAAACCCAGATTTTCAGCCGGTCATTACTGGTAATGATGTGCATATCGTGCCGGTGGGAGGCGGGGATTACTGGGTAGGCGCTACCGTTGAGTTTCCCGTTGATGGGTATGAGGTAGTAGCAGATGCAAGTCAACTGGACGCGGTGATGGATGGTGCGATCGCATTTTGTCCGGAATTAGCACAAGCTACAATTATGAAAACTTGGTCGGGTTTGCGTCCGCGCCCGTCAGGTCGCCCAGCCCCAATTATCGGCAATTTGCCAGGGTTTAGCAACATTCTCTTAGCAACAGGTCACTATCGCAACGGTGTTTTGTTAGCACCTGCGACTGCACAAGCAATTCGCGAGGCAATTCTAGGAAAAAATACTGTATTTTAAGCAACAATTAGGCTGAATCTTACCCAATTAGTAACAATTCTGTCCGAGCGGGTAGGGTCAGTCTATCAATGAGCAGATGACTTTCCTCAAGGCAATAATTATCATGAGTAATTATTGCCTTAAAGAGGTGTTCATTATGCAACCAGTTAGTTTGTTGATAGGAATGGAAAACTTAGTTAGTTTGATCGCTAGCAAAAAGCCATATTCGGACGTTCAAGAACCATCTTTTAAAACTTTACCATTGCCTTGGACGATCGCGCAATTGCTGGATGAAGAAGAATCGCACATTTTCTCATAAATGTCGTCGATCTGGGAAATAAAATGAGACGAATAAAAGAGGCGATCGCTTGCAATATGTAATATGCGATCGCTTGTTTTTTAATGAGTGCGATATGCCTACGGCACGCTGCGCGATCGGATCACCTTTAATGATATGCTAATGAGGTAAGATCGGGATGCTAATACTAAATGCCGATTCCATCAGAAATTCAAGATCTAATCGATAGATTAAACCAAGAACTAGCCGAGACTGAAACTGATGCCACGCAGGGACTAAATTTAGTCAGACCTATATTGTCTCAGTTCCCAGATAATGCTAGAATGATTCATGCAATGAAACAACTACCGGATGATGAGACTCTAGATAAACTGCTTGAATTAGCAAAAGATTTTGAAAATAAAGCTAAAGCTGTTTATGATTTAGCAACAGAAATAGATGAAAAGTTGCGACTAAGACAAGAAGCAAGAAGACAAGCTGCGATCGAGGAATTACGAAAAGCTAAATCGAAAGTGTAAGGGCTTTGTCAACGTTACTAGGTCGCCAGTCCACAAAAGTAAATTGACAAAAACAACGAAATATGTATTATGTAGGGGCGTTCGCGTAGCGGCGCGGATGCGCTTAGCATTCGGGCGACAATCGATCGCGATCTACAACAATTTTTCTGTCCGAATGCTTCGCCCCTACACAGTAAATATTTCGTTATATAAGGATGAGCTTCTTTGAAGTTTGAGGGAATTACAATGAAGCAATTACCGGATGATGAAACACTGGATAAACTGCTGGAACTTGCGAAAAATGCCGAACAAAAAGCTAAAGCTTTGTACGATATGGCAACAGAAATAGATGAAAAATTGCGACTAAGACAAGAAGCAAGAAGACAAGCTGCGATCGAGGAATTACGAAAAGCTAAATCGAAAGTGTAAGGGACGATATTGTTTTTTGTGGAATGCGCGATCGCATCGCCTTTAATGATATGCTAATGAGGTGAAATCAGGATGCAAATCAATGCCTATTCCGTCAGAGTTACAAGCTCTTATTGAGCGCATAAACCAAGAAATTGCTCGGATTGAGCAAGAAACGACAGAGGGACTAAACTTAGTTAGAGGAAGATAGTCGCTTTTTCCAAATAATGCTATATTAAATCAATATTTTGCTTATTTCAGCACAGCTTTGTTTTTCGTAGAAACGTCCAGAAGGCAGATAGAAGCTACTATTGAAACAATCTCGCCTCTGGAAGTACCAAACGCTGTAATTCAAGAAGCAGCAGAAGATTTGGGAAATCTATTGGGGCGGGTGCTAGAAGTAAAAATAAAAGTTGAACGGCTGATTACTAGATTGGAGTAATGACTATGACTGTGAAACAGCTACCAGATGAAAAAACTATGCTGGAAATCTTGGAATTGGTCAAAGATTTTGAACAGTCAGCTAGAGAAATGTGTGAAATGTCAACTGCGATCGCGCATAAATATCAAAAGCGGATGCAGGAAATCAGAGAAGCCGAAAAAGAGGAAAGCGATCGAGTGGATATATAGAGAAAGGATGTGCTTTTTTGAAGCTTGAGGGAATTACAATGAAACAATTACCGGATGATGAAACACTGGATAGATTATTGGAACTTGCCAAAGACGCTGAAAATAAAGCTAAAGCTGTTTATGATTTAGCAACAGAAATAGACGAAAAGTTACGAATAAGGCAGGAATTAAGAAGGCAAGCTGCGATCGAACAATTACGAAAAGCTAAATTAGAGGTATGAGGTGCGATATCGACTACTATTTCCTGGCAAACCAACATCGAATTAGCTCGACTTGGAAACGATATCCTTCACCAATTTCCTCAATTAATTCTCGTCGCAATAACAATTCGAGAATACTATCTAAATTATCGGCAAACTGACGGGATAAAACTTCTCGACTAACAGTAGCACCTTCTCCTTGTGCGGCGATGAAACGCAGCAAAGCTAAACCTGCTGCATCTACTTGATTATTTTGAATATCGGCAAAAAAGAAACTGCCACTGTTTAAAGCTGCTGGTACTGCTGCTTCCACATCCGCTAAATTTGCCAAGCGACGCACCGAGGGGTCTTGCTCGTTTTTCAGGTAGATAATTTCCGCGCACAGCAGTTGCACTAGAAACGGGTGACAGCGCGTGAGTTGCAGGACTCGCTCAACCGCATCCGGTTCGTAGCGTAAGGTAAAATCTTTCACGGGTCGCTCAATTAGCTGACGCGCTTCCGGTTCTTTCAGATAGCTGATATGCAAGACTTGCACGTTGATTAAGTAGCTAGCCCAACGCTGAAACTCTTCGATTGTATGGCTTCCAGCTAGCAGCAGTTTGAAGCGGGGACGATGTTGGATGAGGTGACGCAGCATTCCCAATACGTCTTGTTCGTCAAAGCGTCCTTTGCTGATGGCGGTGTCTAGCGCCTCGAATTCATCGAAGGAAAGCAGGGCGATATTTTGGTCTAGGGTTTGTTCTACATTATCCAGCCATTCATCAAAGCTGGTGAATGGGTCAACTTTTAAGGTTTCGCGGGTGAGGGGTGGGAGAGTGACAGCACTTTGACGTTTGGCTGAGTCTGTCATTGCTCTGGCGATATTGTAGAGAAAACCAGCATAGTCACTGGCTGATGAAACTGGCCCTTGCAAGTCTACAAACATGGGGATAATGCTATTGGGTAGCAAGCGTCCCAAGTTATTGAGGAGAGAGGTTTTGCCCATACGTCGCTGTCCGTATAGTAGCAAAGGTGGGCGGCGGCGATCGAGGATTAATTGTTCGATGCGAGTACCGAAGTGAGTACGTCCGGTGAAGATTTCCTGCTGTTCTTTTAGAGGTACGCCGATGATATAGGGATTGTCAACTTCTTGGCGAAGTTCGACTGTTTTGGCTAGTCCTCGTATATGGTTGGTTACTATTTCAGACCATTGGGTAGCGATGGGGCGAAAACGAACGGAGTATTTATCGCTGCTGTGGGTTAATTCTCGAATTAAACCGTTTAATTTTTCTGATACTGCACTGAGGACTAAACGCTGGTTGTAAGAACTTCCTTGGTTGAGGGCTGCTTCTGCGTCTTGGCTGATATGTCTGAAGCTAATGAGTAGGGCGCTGACTGGGCTGATTAGTTCGCCAGCTGCTATGGTGTGGTGAGCGTTACTGATCGCTGTTACGTCTGCACAGTTTTCTAAATCTCTTGCATCTAGTTCTATTTGTACCGCTTGGGCAGCCCAACGCTGACGACTGGTGCTTAGGTAGTTTAGCGCGGCTTTTCCCTCATCTGGGTTACGTTCTAGGGCTAGGAGAACGTGCTGGTCTAAGCCATCTAAAGAAAGGTACTCCCACTCATACCAGAAAGCAGAATGGTAGTGCAAAAGGCTAAATTTAGTCCTGCTACGTAGCTTGTCGAGTCGATAGAGCAATGTATTCCATAGCTTTAGAAAGGGATAAAGTATTACTGGTAACCACCATAAATGTATAGTTGATCCCACGCCTATCGCCACGCCAAGCGCCACTTCTCCTGTCACGGCTACCATCACACCATGCACCACGCCAAGCACTACGCCTACCACCACGCCTCTCGCCGCGCCTCCCGCTATGCCTACGCTTCCCGCCGCGCCTCCCGCTACGCCATACGCCACGCCTACCACCACGCCTCCCGCCACGCTTACGCCTCCCGCGCCTCCCGCTATGCCTACGCCAAACGTCACACCTACCGCCACGCCAAACGCCACGCCTCCCGCTACGCCAAACACCACGCTTACGCCTACCACCACGCCAAACGTCACGCCTAGCACTACGCCAAACGTCACGCCTAGCGCGATCATTATTGCTGGTATTCCCAACCCCCACATCACTAAACCAGTTAGTAGGTTAGCTAAAACAGGCAATATCAGATTTCCTTGTATCAACAGTCGCCACAAAGCCAGGTTTTGCCAACGCTTTTTTCTAATCAAAATAACTACAGACGAGCCAGGCTTTAAGTCAACGTCGATGCGCTTTAAATGGTTACGAAAAGCTGAGGGATGGAATATCAACCACCAAAGCAATTGCAGACTACCGATAATCAGGTTGGGGTGCTGTTCGGGTGCATCGGTGTAGGCGTTGCGCGGCACATTTGGCGAGGTCATTTCGGTTGGGTTTTTTGTCTTCTGGGCTGGGTGCGAGCAAAAACGCTGAGAATCTATTCTTTATCTATTGTGAATTGACTTACCGGGTTGTGGATGTTGTGCCTATGAGAAAACCGTCTGCAAATTCTGTAGGGGCGAAGCAGTCGGGCGACAATTTATGCAACTCAAAAAAGATATAACTATCCGACTGCTTCGCCCTGCCCGACAGATAACCTCGATATAAGTATCTTCGTAGATTTGCATAAATTGTGGTTGTGTTTTGGAGAGAGATTTGTAGATGGAGGTTATCGGTGGGGCTGGGCGAAGCATTTGGATTTAAGTATTTTGGTTGAGTTGCATAAATTGTCGCCCAAATGCTTCGCCCCTACATGATTTTTGCACACCAGTTTTCACCCAATGTGCGATCGCTAATCCAGTTTAGGCTTACAATCGACAAAAGATAAAGCTTCTTCATCAAGATAACCTGCTATAGCCATTTCAATTACTGCCCAAACCGGATAGTTCATTGTTTTAGCCCGCATTTCGAGTCCGTTACGAATCTTTTCGGGTAATCCTTCCAGAAAAATTTGTGCTAATTCAGGGGAGAGATGTTCGTTGATAGCAGGCGCATTTTGCATAGCGTTAGTCCCTCGCTGGAATTTTCACGTTATAGGGTGGGTTAATTGCTTGGATGATTAGGCTTTCTAACTCTGATGATAACCGTACCCACTGAGTAAAATCTAATTGGTAAAAGGCGATGCGGATGTCTGTAGCTTTCAATTCTTCAATAAATGCCCAAAGTAAAGCTTTGTGACCTCCACGAAAGCGATCTCGTAATGTTCTAGCTTTGCCAATGTAGAGGATTCCAAGAGTGCGATGCTTGACAGCGTAGATACCAGCACTCATCGGAAGTTCGCGGAATTCTTTGGTAAGAGCAATACAATCCTCAAAGGGAATAGATGCAAGAGTATCCAGAATCGCTTGGGCTTCTTGCTGGATAGATTCAGGCATAGCAATGGGAGACGCAAGCAATTTTTCCATCTTACAATGCGATCGCGCTTTATTGCAAATACCATTACAATTATTCCAGCGCCTCCCAATCGTCTAAAGGTGTAGCAGCTATGAACTTTATCTAATTCTTTGTATTTAACAGATCTGCATTGACACAGTTATTCTTGCTTATTATTCTGTTCGGAATTAAATACCTCTCCAGCCCTTCCCCAAGATGGATAATTGCCTGCAATGGCAAGGTATCCAGAAGGAAGTCCGCAGACAAAGAAGCCTGCAATTGCTCGCCCAAAGTTTTGATTGCGGAAACTATGGATTACATAACCAGCATAAGCAAAGAAAATTGTAGCCCCGATAATTCGCAATGTAATTGGATGACTTTTGGGGAAGAAACAAGCAATTGCAATAGTCACGCACAATGCTGTCATTCCATAGAAGACATTAGATCCGGCAGGCAAACCACTGGGATCGAGCGCAGTCATAAAAAATCCGATCGCACACAATAAAGCTACTATCCCAATAGCTATACGCGATCCTTTACTCATTACACTTTCTCCTGCAAAAAAGGTTTTCTATCTTGAGTGCATTCATATTGAATTTGCCATTTATCTTAAAGGGCTTTAGCGCTAAAGCGCAACAACGTACCTCAATTTTAGTTTATCCTTCCAACAAATCTACAAATGGCTGCATTTGTTGTAACGCTTCTTCCCGCCAATTATCATCAGTTTCCCCATCTTCTAAAGTAAATAATCTTTCTCGACAAAGGATTTGCAACAACATCGGCCAACGTCCGCTTTCGGCTAAAATCCACTCTATATCATCCTCTGGAAAAGCTATCGGCGAACTCGCAATTAATTCTCGCGCTTCTGCTTCTGTCAATG
The DNA here is from genome assembly GCF_014696265.1 of Aerosakkonema funiforme FACHB-1375. Lineage (GTDB taxonomy): Bacteria > Cyanobacteriota > Cyanobacteriia > Cyanobacteriales > Aerosakkonemataceae > Aerosakkonema > Aerosakkonema funiforme_A. The sequence goes on from NZ_JACJPW010000039.1 coordinate 9,007, forward strand.
CTCCCAAAGTGGCGCTATAGCCGAAAATGTTGAAAAAGGGCGAACTGTGTCCGGTGTGACGCGCTAGTTCGATCGGTGATTCGGGTGTCGCTAAGATAAAAGCTAGATTACCTTGAGTATAGTTGGTGGCGAGCGATCGCAAACTCTCCCAAAACCCATCATCTAATTCCGGACAGCGTTGCAATCCGACGCCAATTTCATCGAGTAAGATAACTGTAGGTTTGTGCAAATTGCCGCTAACCGCATCCATGAATTTATCCAAGTCGCAAGGATTGGGTATCGGCATTTCCAGGCATTCTAATATATAGCCTAACAATCCCTCTCGGCACTGCATTCGCACATCTTGCAAATCTACGAATATCCAGCGATAATTCTCTGGATGGGGCAACCAGTCAGATTTTTGGTTGGGGCGCAACTGTGCTGCTGGGGTGGTGGTGATGTTTTTCAAGTAATGCAGGAGGGAAGTTTTGCCACTACGCCGTTTACCGATAATGGCAGCGTTTTGCAGGGGATGGCGTTTTAGTAAATCGAATATGCGTTTGAGTTCTCGCTGTCGCCCGAAAAAGTAGCGCGGTTGGGTGAGGCAGGAACCAGTGATAAAAGGTGATGGGGGTGGGGGTGCGAATTCTTCTTTACAGGCGATTTCCTGCCATTCTAAGCCCAGCTTTTGGCTAATTTCGACAAAATAGGAAAAATCAATAGGTTTGCCGTTGAGAAAGTTGCTAACGGTGGATCTGGCTATTCCTAATGTGTCGGCTAGTGCCTGTTGGCTAGGAAAGCTGTTACGCTGGATAGCCTGTTTTACTTTGGATATGTACTCTGGGGCAACTTTGAGCGATCGCGCCATACAAAATCAGCGAAAATTGCTCATATCATACCGGAATTCTGCCCAATATCTCAGTAACGCAAGTCAGTCGCCCTTCAGTCAAAAGTCAGACATTGTGAGAAATTTTATAGCCTAGATGTCCGTCAGGGTAACGGTTTGATGGAAGTATCCCAAACAAAGGTACTTCCGTGAATAACTTTAATTGTCTGGAAAAAGCTTTAGCAATTACTTCTGGTATTCTGGCAATTTACCAATGGTGTCCATCTTTAGGAATCGCAGTTGCCGTAGTTATCATATTATATCTGATTGACAATTGCGATGATGATGACTGGGAATAGTTGGAGGTGAAATTTAGGTGCGACTCAAATTGACAGCGTATTACATTAGTTTACGCTGTCAATAATAAACGATACCAGAAACTCGGTTTCTTCAAGCGCCAGAAACCCGGTTTCTTGAAGAAACCGGGTTTCTTTTCTCAAAACGGCAACTTTAGCAACTTCACAAAGTTGAGTTCTCTAGGGTAATCAACCAAACCTATTTTGATAGATTGGGGATTTTTGCTATAACGATACGATTTAAAAAATCTATCCCATACGCTGAGAAGGCTGGCATAATTAGAGTTTGTTTCCTTGACAATTTGCGAGTGATGCAAGCGGTGGTAGTTAGGCGTGACAATCAAATAACTTAAAAATTTATCAACTTTGTATGGCAAATTCCAATTGCTGTGGTGAAATACTACAACTATCGTAAATAGTAATTCATACATAACTGCATGAATTGGCTTTATACCAAATAGCCAAATCAGAAATACTTTAGGCAAATTCGAGACAAGCACTTCAATTGTATGAAAACGATAAGCTGTGGAAATATTCATCTCCATCTCGGTATGATGCACGCGATGAAATCGCCACGCGATAGGCAATGTGTGCATTAATCTGTGCCAAAAGTAGAGATATAAATCGAGGATTAAAAAAGATAAAATAGCTACTAACCAAGTTTGTTTAATTCCTGCAAATAAGCCCAACCAAATGTTTTGTTGCCAAACCCATTTTAACAGCAAAACAGTGGTTAGGCTGGAGGAGATCGCATTCACTATCCCCAGCACAAAATTGTGAGTCACTCTTCTAGAAAAGCTCTGCTTATATTGGAAAAACGGAAACAAATTTTCCAATATCCCAAAAATGAAGAGACTGCCTAAAAGCGCGGTCAATTTAGCGTCCATAACACTAAGCCAGAAATTTATTTAAAAATAGCGATCGCCCGATTATTGTTACTTCTTATTTCCCCAATTAATCAACAACAAATTTCCTGTAATAAACCCAATTATTAACCCAGCATTGTGACCGATAATGCTAACCTGCGGGTGGGTTATATCAAACAGAAATTGCAGCACCACAATAAACAGGATACTTTTTAAATTTTTAGCAGCAACACGAGATTTTTCTCGCAACCAACCGGAGAGCATAATTGCTCCCATCACGCCAATCAAACCCATAATAGCACCAGATGCACCCACCGTAATTCGCTCTTGAGATTCCGCGACAAATCTAGCTAGAATGGCAATTACCAACATCGATCCTATCCCACTGGTAAAGTAGGAAATTAGGTATCTCCAAATGCCGAGACTGCGTTCTACAAAAGAACCAAGAGCGTAGAGAGCTATCATATTCATTCCTAAGTGCAACAAGCCTGCATGGAGAAAAGTTGCATTCAACGCCCGCCACCATTCTCCAGCCCAAAATGCACCTGGTTCCAATGCACCCAGACGATATAATACGCCCTCATATCCCTCGGTTCCTAGCGAGTTTATTAATGAGTACATTGTGAAGCCAAATACTGCCAAATTTATTAAAATCAACGCAGTTGTAGCGTATGCTTTCTTATCGTTAAGTACCGCTCTACCGTATTTACCTTCGTGCTTTAATTCAGTAGCAACGCGAGATAGAATCTGTTTTGAAGACTCAGTTAATACCTGCTGTATATCGATGCGCGACTGAGATAGACGAAGTGCGATCGCATTCCTGAAAGCAATATCCCCCTCATTGTGCAAAGCCAACAATTGCTGACGAGCAACTTCCTCATTTCCCGCTGCCATTTCCGCAGTTGCCAACCAAAATTGGCGCATATTTTTGGGCAACATCGCCAAAGAAATGGAAACTGATTTTTGCAACTCTTCGGTTTGACCGCAAAATGCTAAAATGAACATTCGCACCGTATTGACAGTTGCCGGATCGCCTCTTTTTTCTAAATGTCGTTCCAAGCGATCGAACTCTTGCAACAAACCATTTAAATCTCCTGTTTCCCCCAAAGCTCGCAGGTAGTATGACAAAACGCCCAAATCTTCAAATAATACCTTTGGCGGTAAATCGTTCCGTACCCAAAGCAGCAATTCTTCCCATCGCGCCCCCATTTTATAAAGTATAACTGTGGCATTTCTGCCTATGGAAGTTGCATTATTCTGATAGCGTTTTAAGATTGTGAGAGCCTCAGCCATATCGCCACGCTGACCTATTTCTAAAGCCCGCAATAAATCAGGTTGTTCTCTCCATCCATCGGCTGGATGCAGCCAGCGCAACTTTGCCATTAATTTGCGAGCTTCCGCGTAGCGCCCCGCAGAAATGAGTTGATTAGCCTTCCTCATACCGTTGAGGGGAAGCAACACAAAAATCAGCCACAAACTGCCACCAACAAAACCAGTCCATTGAGGAGCAAGGTAAAAAATTCCTGCCATTACAGCTAAAATAAATATCGTGACAAATAGCCAACCGCGAATCTGGTTAAAAGGAACTCGTAGCAGCGAAATCAGCAAAAAAACGCACCAAAAAGCCACAATCCAAATCAGAAAATCATTTAGATTCATAAAAATTTAAGTGGGGCAGCAGTCGCACTCATTTCTATTGTATAGCTAGGGCGTCGGGCGTCGGGCGTCGGGAGGAGGGAAGAGTACTTGGTAGGGTGGGCATTGCCCACCACCTTCTCTCAACTAACAGCCACATCCAAAACGCGCACTAAAAAAGCCCACTTATCAGCCGCTTCCTCAATAATCTTCGCCGTTGGCTTCCCAGCACCGTGTCCCGCCTTAGTTTCAATGCGAATTAACACCGGATTATCGCCAGAGTGCGCCGCTTGCAAAGCAGCTGCAAACTTAAAACTATGTGCCGGAACTACTCTATCATCGCGATCGGCAGTAGTAATTAAAGTAGCCGGATAAGCCGTACCCGATTTGAGGTTGTGCAGTGGCGAATAAGCATAAAGCGCTGGAAACTCCTCTGGATTTTCCGGCGAACCATATTCAGAACACCACGCCCAACCAATTGTAAACTTATGGAAGCGCAACATATCCATCACACCCACAGCCGGTAACGCCGCCGCAAACAAATCCGGGCGCTGAGTCATGCACGCACCCACCAACAAACCGCCATTGCTACCGCCTGCGATCGCCAGCTTAGCAGAAGACGTATAGCCATTAGCAATTAACCATTCAGCCGCGCCAATAAAATCATCAAAAACATTCTGCTTGTTCAGCTTCATTCCCGCCTGATGCCAATCTTCTCCGTACTCCCCACCGCCGCGCAGATTGGCAATAGCCAAAACTCCCCCCAACTCCATCCATACCAATTGACTAACTGAAAAGCTGGGTGTCAGGGACACATTAAAACCACCATATCCATACAGATAAGTGGGATTATTTCCATCTAGCGGCAAACCCTTTTTGTGGGTGATAAATATCGGCACTTGCGTACCATCCTTGCTGCTATAAAATATTTGCTTCGTCTCGTAGTCATCCGGTTTAAAATCAACCTTTGGCTGACGAAAAAGAGTACTTTCACCAGTTACCATATCGTAGCGATAAATAGTTGTCGGTGTCGTAAAACTCGTAAAGTTGTAAAAAGTTTCCCTATCGTGACGTTTGCCGCCAAAACCACCCGCCGAACCGATTCCCGGTAATTCCACTTCCCGCACAAAAGCGCCGTTAAGATCGAAAATTTTGATTTGACTGCGGGCGTCTTTCAGATAATCAGCAACAAACTGATTATTCAGCAAACCAACCCCTTCCAAAACTTCCTCTGCCTGCGGTATGATTTCTTGCCAATTATCGCGAGATGGCTTAGTGATATCTATCGCAATAACGCGACCTCGCGGCGCATCCAAATCTGTCCGGAACCAGAAAACCGAACCATCATTATCGATCGAGCTGTAGCTGGCATCGAATTCGTTAATTAATTCCTGTACGGGCGAAGCATTCAGATCGAAACCTTTGGATAAAACCGGGGAGTTATCGCCTGAATGCTTCGCCCCTACACCCAAATTAGTCAAATCTTTGTAAAAAATCAAGTTTTTGGGATCTGTTCCCCGCCAAACGGAAATAATCAAATAATTGCCATCTTCCGTAACCCCAGCGCTAAATCCCCATTCCTTTTGGTCTGGTCTGTGATAGATAAGGATATCTTCCGATTGTGGTGTTCCCAAGCGATGATAAAAGAGTTTCTGGAAGTAATTAACATCTTCAAATTTCGTCTTTTCGTTCGGTTCGTCGTAGCGACTGTAGAAAAATCCTTGATTGTCGTGCGTCCAAGCAGCACTGGAAAACTTAACCCATTTCAGGCGATCTGAAAAATCTTCGCCTGTTTCCACATCGCGCACTTTCCATTCTTGCCAATCAGAACCGGAACTAGACAAACCGTAAGCCATTAAGTTACCATCTTCGCTGATGGCAATACCGGAAAGTGCAACTGTACCATCTTCGGAAAGTTTGTTGGGGTCGAGCAGTTGCCTTGGTTCGCCATCGAGGGAATTTAAAGTATAAAGTACGCTTTGGTTTTGCAAACCATCATTTTTAAAATAAAAGTAGCGGTTTCCTTCTTTGAAGGGTATGCTGTATTTTTCGTAATCCCAAAGTTGGGTAAGGCGCTGTTTGATTTTTTCCCGAACTGGGATTTTTTCGAGATATTGAAATGTGACTTGGTTTTGCGCTTCTACCCAAGCTTTTGTTTCGTCCGCATCGGGATCTTCTAACCAGCGATACGGGTCTTGTACTGAGATGCTATGATAATCATCGACTTGTGCGACTTTTTGGCTAGTTGGGTAATTTAGCGGTTTATCTGAATACGGCATAGCAGGAAATTTAAGCAACATTTTCCAGTTTAGTTCGATCGCCCTCCTATTTAAACGTTCAAAACGATAATATTTTACCCTAGAAAGTATGAAAGTGTTGGGGCATAGATATGAGCGAACAAGATCGACAATCCCAAATTCTTCTAGAACCAGAACAGTATCAGACATTGGCACAGATAGCTAGTAAGCAAGGCCGCACAATTTCCGAAGTGGCGCAGGAAATCATGCGTTTGGGGCTAGAATCTTTTGAAGATCGGCAGAAAGCACGCCAGATGGAAATCCTAGAACGATTAAACAAGACACGAGAAGAAATTTATCGAACTCACGGTATGTATCCAGGCGATATAGTTGCCGAGGTACGGGCGGAACGGGAAAAACAGATCGATAGGGTAATGAGAGGTGAACCTTGAAAGTTGTCCCAGACTCAAATCTGGTGGTGGCGCAGATAATTCCACTTCCCTATTCACAAGTAGCTATCCGCAAGATACAACAGTGGCAGGAGCAAAAAGCTGAGCTTGTAGTGCCTACTCTATGGTCTTACGAAGTGGTTTCGACTCTTCGCAAAGCAGTCGCAAGCGGGGTAATTTCTTCTGAAATGGCAACAGATGCTCTGGAAGCCGTTCTCTCAATCGAGATTCTTCAAATTCCGCCCAGTCAATCGCTTCATCAACGCGCTCTTGACTGGGCGGCTCGACTGAATCAAATTGTAGCTTATGATGCTGCTTATGTTGCCCTAGCTGAATCTGAAGGAGCGGAATTTTGGACAGCTGACCAGCGACTTGCTAATGCCGCAGTACAAGCAGGTGCATCGTGGGTACATCATATTAGTGAATCATCGGCTTGACAAAAAAGCGATCGCCCATCCAAACTTGAGAGCGATCGCACTCCAAAAGCAAAAGTAAAAAGCTATTGTCTTACTTTTGACTTTTGACTTTTGACTTTTGGCTTTTGACTTTTTAAGCGTTACTACTGCTAGTCACCAACACCTCACCCTTGAGCATCCGCGACGCTGCATCCAACAGAGCTTCTTCCAAATAAGGTTTGGTGAAGTAGCCCCTAGCACCGCGCTCAACTGCCATTTGGCGATGTTTTTCCGCACCGCGAGAAGTGAGCATAGCCACCGGCAAATGATTCAGGTCGGGGTCTTTCTGCAAGCGAGCGAGCAACTCCAGACCATCCATCCTGGGCATTTCGATATCGCAGAACACAATTTGGCAAGGCAGACCGGATCTGAGCTTATCCCAAGCTTCTTGACCGTCGCGAGCTTGTTCCACACGATATCCAGCTTTGTTGAACGTCATCGAGAGCAGTTCCCGCACCGTAATCGAATCGTCCACAATCAGCACAGTCGGCTGTTCCATGACCTTGTGGTCTTCCACCTGACCGGGATCTCGCGTCCACACAGGGTTGGTGTCTATACTAATCCGACCCAAGGACAAGTCGATCAGCTCCAGAACATCGCCGATAGGCATAATTCGCCCATCCCCCAGCACCGTAGCACCCGCGACGCCCAGCGGTTTGGGTATCGGCCCTTCCAATTGCTTAATGACGATTTCCTGTTCGCCCAAAACGCGATCGACTTGCAAAGCGATAAAGTTGCCAGCGCTACGCAGCACGACGATCGAAATCGTATCTTCTTCCTTTGTCCCACCGTAAACACTGCCCCGACCCAACTGGCGATTATAAGCCAGCAGCTCGCTGAGCGGTCGGAAAGGCAACACCATATCGCGCCAGGTAATACAGGGATTGCCTTCAGCATTAGTCTGAATGCGTTCTTTTTCAAGATCGAGCGCGTCTTCCACACCGTCCATCGGGAAAGCGATGCGAGCTTTGTCGCTGATGCAGCATAAAGCTTTGCAAATACTCAGCGTTAGAGGCAAGCGAATAGTAAAAGTAGTTCCCTTGCCGGCATTGGAATCTGTGGTAATGCTACCGCGAATTTCGCTCAACGATGTCAGCACCACATCCATCCCGATACCGCGACCCGCCAACAAGTCCGCCTCGTCCTTGGTACTGAAATTGGGATGGTAAATGAGTTGATAAGCATCGTGGCGAGACATCGCTTTCGCCTCGGCGGCTGTCATCAACCCTTTTTGTACAGCCTTTGCCTTCACCCGTTCCACATCAATACCCGCACCATCATCAGAGAAAGAAATCACCGTTTGGTTACCTTGGTGGAAAGCGCGGATCGTAATCCGACCGGTCGCCGGCTTACCCGCACGCTGCCGCACTTCTGGAGTTTCGATCCCGTGGGCGATCGCATTATTGACCAAGTGCTTCAGCGGGTCGGAAAAGTGTTCCAGAATCAACTTGTCGATCAGCGTCTCCCGCCCTTCAATGCGGATCTCCGCCTGCTTACCCGACTCAGCCGCTTTGTCCCGCACATGACGCATTAACGGAAATACCCGCTCGATCTCGCCAAACGGCACCATGCGGGCGCGAGTCAGACCTTCTTGCAGCTGCGTACTTACCTGGCGGAATTGACGACATACTTGGTCGGTTTCATCGCTGACGAATTCAATGTCAGACGTGGACTCCCGCACGCGCACAATTAGCTCGATCATCTCTTGGGAGAGCGTGTGGAAAGAAGTAAATCTGTCCATTTCCAACGGGTCGTAATCTGCTCCCGTTTGATGTCCGATCGTACCGCCATCAGAAGAAGAAGACATCAAAGCAGCGCGATAGTTCTTCCGGCTAGCTAACAGAGAAGCTTCCAAGAGCGATCGCTCGTACAGATCCTGCATTCTCGCTCCCACATCGCTCAGTTGCTGCACTTGGTTGAGCAAATTATCCAAACATTGCCGCAGCCTTTCTTGATCCTGCTCTAAGGTATTGCGGTTCACCACCAGTTCCCCAACCAAATTGCTGAGGTTATCCATGTGCTTGACAGGCACCTTCATTGTTTGTTCAAACCACGACCTCGCCGATCTCTTATTGGGCATAATCGGACTTGTTCTGGATTTTGACCCGCTTGCGCCACCGACAGGCTTGTCCACCTCCAATATCATTCGTTCCAGATCGGCAAACTCATCATCTGGCTTCTTGCCCTTTTCGACACCGCCGCTGGAAATGGGTGGCGTTACAGACCCTGGGGCAATTGTAGAACTCTTGGGTGAAAGAACCGGATCGCTTGAGAGCAAAGCTTCCAGATCGGCAAATTCATCACCGCCACCAAAATTGGCAACAGCGGGAGAAGAAGAAACGACCGTGTTTGCGATCGGTTTTTCCCGATCCAGCAGCGCTTCTAATTCAGCAAAATCGTCAAACAATCCATCGTTTCCGTCTACTTCTTCAGTTCCACCTAATACCTTGTCGTTGGCAGTTTCTGGCATTAAAGATGAAGCTGCAACGAAGTCTAGATCCATACCTTCAGCAGTTAGATCGCCATCGCCAAAATCAAAACTCGATTCCGAATCTAAAGATTCCGCACTTGACTCCAAACTTTCTAATTCAAGAGAAAAGTCTCCATCTTCCGGGTCTGAATTGGCAAATAAGTCCAGAAAATCGTCATTTTCTGACTCGCTTTCCCTTAAATTCTGTTTGACCGATTCTCCATTGTCATCATCATTAAATAAGTCATCTTCCAGCCATGCCAATGTCTCATCTTCTGGGCTGTCTTCTGCACCGACATTTAATGCCGCTGACGCAGCAACTAAAGGTAGCGATGTTAAATCTGATTCCCATTCACCGTCTAGTTGGAAATCGGTTTCGTTCCACCCATCAGTTAATTCCTCGGTTTGGGGAGTACCTGCAAAATCTATATCTGGCTCTGCTGCCACATCGGTGAATAAGCCTGCTTCCAAATCGGATGTTTCTGCCGCAAAAGCCATTTCTGTATCTGCAAGCGTTTCATCAAACGAATATTCGTTCTCTAACCCTCCATCCTCAAAGTTTTCGCTTTCTGACATTTCCAAGTCCAGCCAATTTTCTGCTGTACTAGCTTCTGGAATCAAGCTTAATTCCCGCTCTTGTTCGCTCGTTTCCAATTCCATCTCATCAGCAGACAATATGTTTAAGTCGCCCGCCGAATCAACTGTATTGAAACTAAAATCTTCTTGTTCGTTTGCTGTGCTGCTTTGGTTATCATCAAACGGATTTGCGAATAAGTCGTCTAGGAAATTATCTTCTGCCGTCTCCCAGTTTTCCAAACCTGTCTGAGTTGTTGTGGGGGTTTCTGCTGCAATACCCCAATTTCCGTCAAAAGACGCATCCAGATCGTTTAATCCACCATCTTCTAGCAGCAACGGTTGATTGTTGTAATCGTCAAATTGCGCCGTTGTTTCGTCATGGCGATCGCCAAAACTATCCCAATCCAATTGTGTACTTAAATCCGATCGATCGTTACTGAGTGCCGGGGCGGCCATATTTAAGCTTGTATCCCCAGTCCCGCTACCACCAAACAAATCAATGTTCCCGTCCGAATCAAAATCATCCAGCAATGAAGAAGTGTTGGTATCCGCCTCCACATCCAAATTCCAGAAAGTTTCACCGGAATTGTCCGCAAAAATATCTTCATAATCGGGCAATTGCGACGGTAATATTTTTAAATCGCCCTGAGAGTCAACTTCAGTTGAGAAAAAACCTTCATCCAACCCAGAATTTCCCACACCCAAATCCGGCTCTTCAAATGTTTCGCCCCAGAACTCGGTTGTGGTTTCGCGATCTAAGGAAAAGAAGTCATCTAAGCTGTCTGCCGTGCTTAGTTCCTGGCGAGATACCTGCCCTTGGCTTTTAACAGAAGACGCGGCAGGAGCTTGCTGCTTACCGCTAGATGCGATCGGCGAATCAACTGCAAGCGATCGTTCTGCGCCGATATCAAAATCCAACTCTTGACTTTCTGCAAATAAACTGGTATCAAAATCATCCGTTAGGTCAGCCAAATCCTCTATTTCTTCAGAACTGGTTTCTGCCTCCCAGTCCATCTCGGTTTCTTCTAAATTAAAAAGGTCTGACTCATCATTACTTTCAATTTGAGAATTTGAAACTTCCGATTCGATAGCGTTTGGCTGCACCGTTTCTGCATCTTCATCAATTGAAAAATCTAAACCCTCAAATTCAAACTCTAAATTTTCCTCCGCATAACTGCGCTTTTGAAATTGAGTATCGAAGTCTTGCGATACTGTCAACTCTGTAAGGGCTGCATCTTCCCATTCTTCATTCCAACCGTCAGTAGATTCCGTTGGTAATTCGTCTGAAATTTGCTCATCGTAGACTTCGGATTGAGAATTTATACTTGACTCTTGAGGAAATTCTTGCCAACTCAGGTCATTTTCATCTAAACCTGCGAACAATTCGCTGAGATTGTCTGCGCTTTCGGAAGATGCGATCGCGCTGGGGCGATGTTCGTCCTCGTTGACTGTTAAATTGAATTCATCGGCATCTCCGGATTCTGCAAAGCTGTCTTCTGACGATAAAGCTTCATCAAACAAGCCCAGAGCGTCATCTTCCTCTAGGTTTGTTGCCGCTCGTGTGTTGGGAACTTCCTCGAACAAATCGACGACTTCGCTTTCGCCATCAACATCATAGAGATCTTCCCCTCTCGGCACCGGGTCGCTGTTTTCTGCAAATATATCCTCATCAAATAGGCCAAGGGGGTCTTCTGCCTTTGACCTTGCCGAGTCAGCAGGTTTTTCTGTAATATCATCGAACAGATCCGCGAAATCATCTTCTGCATCTTCTGCATCGAGACGATCGAGTTGAAGATGATGCGTTATCGGTGCAGGCGATCTTTCTTCTGCAAACATTTCCTCATCAAACAAGCTGAGGTCATCATCGAATTCGCCAGATTCAAACGATCGACCTTCCGAGGAAACATCCTCAAATAAATCGGCAAATTCATTTTCCTCATCTCCATCTCCCTCGTTGACGAGTTGTGGAGCAGGCTCAACCGCAGCATCGGTAAGAATTTCTTCTTCTTGCCAAGCTGCATCGAGCTCCAAATCTGTCTCGAACAGATCCGCTAAAGTGTTCAGTTCTGCCGCGCCAACCTCCGGGCCAGTGGGGTCGGCGGTTTTAGCAGGGTGTGCCGTGGTGGAAGAATCGAAATTGCTAAATACCTTTTGCTGATGAGATTGGGCTTCTTCCGTTTCCCAAAATTGCGATGTGACAGAGCCAAAATCAGAATCATCCGCATCAAACCCACCGGAAAAGCCGAAGGGTTCGCTTAATTCTATTTGTGCCGCTAGTGGTTCGTCTAATGTACTTTCCGGCTCCGAACCGATCGAAAACAAATCGTCGAACTCATCGTCAGAGATTGCCGACGCAGGTTCGGGTTCTGGAATTATAGGCTGAAGTACTTGCAGTTGCGCCGACGCAGAGATTTCATTAGCGCGACCTGCCAAAACCAATTCTTGAGCTGCTTTAATTTCTTTAATAACAACAGGTGCCAGCGTGGTGTGAGAATGTTCGGCGTTGGCTAAAGCACCCTCGCACATCCGTAACAAGTTAATCCAGGTTGGCAAATTAAACTTTTCCCCAAGCGCAATCAAGCGATTGCAGCACTCTTGCAGCTCTTGACGGCTGTTCGGCCAAGACGGTGGTTTGAATAGCTGCAACATTTGCCGCAAAACTGCCATCACCTCTTGCCCAAAATCGGCAACATTTAGTGCTGGCAACTCGGAAGGTTTCGCTTTGCTCGGCGGGCGGCCCTGATTTCCTAACAAGTCGAGATGCTGTTTGAGTTCATCAAAGACCGGCTCGACATCCGACATGATATTTTCGCCCACATCCTCCGACAACCCAAAAGGCCCTTGCAGATGGTCTAAGAGCAACTGGAGGGTATCAAATACCCGCAAAAACAGGTTTTCCAGCTTTTGGTCAACTTTAATCGGACGTTCTTTAAGTTCTTTGAAATAGTCTTCCAGTCTGTGAGAAGTTTTTTGAATGCTGTGAATACCCAGCATTGCTGCCCCCCCTTTAACCGAGTGAGCAGCGCGAAAGACCTCGTTTACCATTTCCTGGTCATCAATGGTACTTTGCAGATTCAGCAAACCCTGTTGAATGGTATTGAGGTGATCTTTGGCTTCTTCAATGAAATAGCCTAGAATGCGCTGTTGTTGTTCCGGCAGCATAGCCATGTCCCCATAAGAGTGCTTGTTAGCGTGAGCGATCGCGTCAGCGTGCTGTCTGTGTGCTGAGTTTTCAATTTTAGTTTTTTGCCGACACTGTAGTTTTGGAAAAAAGTACTTTACTTTACGCTTTCTCGTGGTTACTCGGTACTCAGCACTGTAGCCGATAGCTCTAATTTATCCTAACGTCGCAATACCCATCACCTTATAGGGTAAGATGCGTCCGCCCTGACAGGGTTTTGAGGAATTGACCCCTGGCAGATGTGAGGTGCAACGGAACGATTGCTGGAGATTGATGAAGAATTATCTATTTCTCGGTTTGCAAACCTAGATTTTTAATACCTGTTTTTGTGCGGTATATTTTTGCGATCGTTATTATTCTTGACGCGATTCCGTAAAACTGCTTATTTTTGCCTCTCACCACTTAAGTATATACTTTTAAATTTATTGTGCCCAAAAACCTACTCCCAATTTCCATTAGTGATGCTGCACATTTGGGCGGATGAGGGAGAGAGAAAGCAAGAAAAAGAGATATCAAACGTTTGCAGTCAAACCGGATAAATAATCTAGAAAAGAAGAAAATGGAATTGGGAAAAAGGAAACAGACAGCAGAAAGTTGCGCTCTTTTCTGCTTTTAGGAGCGTTTTTGCGACTTATTGCTTTTGCTTTTGTGGTTTGACTTTTTACTTTTGCCTTCTTTTTCCCTTCATCTTTCTGGTGTTTCCACGCGGAACCGTTCAACGGATGTCAGTAAGTCTCTAGCAACACCAACCAAGTGTTGCAACGATCCCGATACCCGCTGCGCTTCTTGAGAAGTTTCTTGAGCGGTCAGCTCGACAGATTGGACAACTTGGGCCACGTTGTAGGAAGTTTGGGTCTGCTGGATGGTGTCGGCGGTAATCGAACGTACCAAGGCGTCAATGCGATTGGACACTTGAATGATGTCGTCGAGGCTGCGCTTGGACTGCTCTGCCCGTTTGGTAACTTCGATCACCTGCTGGGTGGCTTCTTCCATTGCGGTCATTACCGAACCGGTTTCGCTTTGGATTTGCAACACAATTTCTTCGATCGACTTGAGTGCTTTGGCCGATCTGTCTGCCAGCTGCCGCACTTCATCGGCGACGATCGCAAAACCCCGGCCCGCTTCTCCCGCCCTCGCGGCCTCAATACTGGCGTTGAGAGCCAACAAGTTAGTACGGGATGCGATTTGAGCGATCAAGGCAACTATTTTGGCAATTTCCTGGGACGATTCTGCCAAGCGCTTGACTTTTCGCGTAGTTTCTGCTACTGTTTCCCGAATCCCCAGAATACTGGCTACCGTTCGTTCCACAGCTTCACCGCCCTTAATAGCCATCACAGAAGCCGAGCGAGCCACATCTTCTGCTTGTTTGGCATTATCTGCAACTCGTCGGATCAACTCGGTCATGCCCTGCACCTGGTTCAAAGTCACCGCCAGTTCTTCCGCTTGCCGCAGCGCATCGGCAGACAGTTCGCGGGCAAACCGTTCGTTATCCGAGGAACCTTTATTAACTTGACGGGCTGCTATTTTCACCTGTTGCACGATATCGCGCAGGTTTTGAATGGTGAGGTTAAAGGCATCGGCGACGGCTCCCAGTACATCGGCAGTGACTTCTGCTTGCACGGTGAGGTCTCCTCTGGCAGCTCCTTCCACATCGTCCAGCAGTCGGATGACCTGACGTTGCAAATCTTCTTTCGCCTGCTCTTGCTCTTCGGCGCGGCGTTGTGCTTCGCTGGTTGTCGTGAGCATGATCCGGGTCATTTGATTGAACCCAGAAGCTAATTGACCGAGTTCATCTTCTGAGTAAACTGTGGCTTGGACGTTCAAATTGCCTTGAGAGACAGCATCGAACTGAGCTTGCAAATCGGCGGTGGCGCGGCGAATATGCTTTTCCGTCAACCCTCCCATCACCAAGCTAGTGCCAAAACCGATCGCTCCCGCAATACCGGCCATTGCCAAACCAGTCATTTGCAGTTGCACAAGAGCGTCATTGTTTTTTGGTTTGAATAGCTGTTGGCTGCCAAAGCTGATGGCGGCAACGGCGACAGCGGAGGTAAGACCGACAACGCCAGCAGTGATCCAGCGCTTGCGAGCCATTGGAGCGTTTTCAAAAAAAGCCAGCCAACCTTGCTCCACCGTGACGTTGGGTTCGAGGCTGCGGCTATCGGCGGGTTGGGGGATAAAAATGGGTGGCTCGGTGGTAGGAAAGATGTCATCATCACCAAAAGCCGAGCGATCGCTAGTATCGTTTATATCAGTTTGGATTCTACCGGTAGTCGGTTTGCTGACTCCTCCAAGCGTTCCGAACCCTGAAGCACTGCTGGCTGTACCTGCGAGGCTACCCGAATCTTGAATATTTTCAAAATCGGGTATATTGCCCAAATCGTCGTCAAATTCATCAAATTCTTCCAAAAATCCGATCGTTCCCGCACCCATTTGCGAGTCGGACGACCCCATCTGGGAGGATCTGTAAACGCTGTCATCGCTTGTGCCGCTATCTTCATCAAAAGCAGCGTCAAAAGCATTCATGTCAAAGTTGTTTTGAGCATTGTAGCCATTGCGATCGGCAGGACTAGACCATGAGGGGCGTAAATTTTGACCTGTCCCGTATGGCTTTTCTCCTCCTAACAAAATTGTTTCATCCTCAGCAACTGGGCGTCTGAAGTAGGAAGGCTCTGATGTTCCCCCATTTCTGCCCATTTGCGAGTGTGGCATTTCTCGATTTTGGGATGATGAATTATCGAAGTTTGGTGGCTCTTGAGCGGGTGTAAATGTTGATTCAAAATCCGAATCTACTCCAGGCGGGTAAAGTTCCTCGTCATAGGCACCTACACCGTAGTCAGTCGAGCTTTCTGCACCGAAGGGAGAAGATTCTTCCGGTAATTCCTCTGTTTGTGCATAGTTTTGCCAGTTTTGGTTTTGCTCCATTGAGAGCCATTCGGGAATCTCTTCGGATGACTCATCAGATTGCTCATCGCCATAGTATTGAGGCTCGGCGGCGTAACTTGGCGAGCTTTGAGAGCTGGCAAACGGGTCGATAAAAGCTGTTGCCTCTTCTGAGTAATTTTGGGAATCGTACTCATCGTTTGACTGGGCAAAAGGATTATCAAAGTTTTGGTCGAGCTGGGGCTGATAGAGATCGTCTACCTCATCGAGATTGAAACTTTGATAATCCGCTCCTGTACTCCCGTTAGCAGCAGCATATTCTTGTTGCCAATTATTTTGCTCCTCTGCATAGTCTGGACTATTGACCGCGTAGGTTGCGTTTCCCTCATAATCTTCTAGACTTTCCGGTTCTGTATCCGAGTCAGGAGGAGTTTCGCATTGGCTGACGTACTCCAAACCGTTGTTGGCATAGTTAACGTACTCGTCGTCATCCGTCAGAGTCAGCACCAATTCATACTGTTCTCGTGCTTGGTTATACTCTTGCAATCCGCAGCAGATATGACCGCGAAGCAGACGGATACCCGGATCGTCGGGAAAATCATTTACGAGTCGATCGACTATTTCTGCCGCCTGCTCGTAGTTGCCTTGCATATAGGCTGCTTCGGCCTGTTTATATTTTTGCTTATAATCCGTACTGGATGCCATTTGCGTCCTCCAAAAAATTAAAAATTAAAAATTAAAAATTAAAAATTTATTTTACCTTTTAATTTTTAATTTTTAATTAATTTTATGCTGCCCATCGTGCCGATCGCAGAATTGCCACTTGATCCAAGAGTCGCAAACACTGATTGCTTTCTGCATCTAACACCCACTCACCCCGCAGGAAAGGTGCCATACTATCCGGTGCATTGTTCGGCATCTGTACCAAGTCCACATCGAGCCAGTCCATCCCAACAATTTGGTCAACTGCCAACCCTAACATTGTGTCTTGATCTTCGACTGCGATCACCGGAATTTCTGGCCGATCGGTATTCAAGGGAGCTTGGTCTCCCAGAAATTGTCCCAGGTCAGCCACCCAAATCACCCTTCCCCTAAAGTTTAGAGTTCCCAAAAGTAAAGGAGAAGCGTTTGGTATGGGAGTAATCCGGTCGGGAGGTTGGGAAATAACCTCGCGGATGCCCGTTGCAGGCAGTGCCAGTTCCATACCAGAAGAAACGTAAAACCGCAAGTGCAGCTCGCCTTCAGGGCTTTCTAATTCCTGGAATTCCGGAGCCTGATCTTGGCCTCTGCCAGTTAAAAAGTCCGGACTTCCAACCATAACACCCTCCCTCGAAAGTCAAAATTTGAAAGTGAAAAGTCAAAAATTAATTCTTTACCGATAACCAATAAGGGTAGGTATTCGATTATCCCCGCAGGAGCTGTTTGACCGTTCCAATCAGTTCGGTGGGCTGAAACGGCTTAGCGATGTAGGCATCAGCTCCTTGTTTCATGCCCCAGTAGCGATCGAATTCTTCGCCTTTGGAAGAACACATTACCACAGGGACATTTTGGGTTTTCGGATCGGCCTTAAGGCGACGGCAAAGCTCGTAGCCGTTCATTCTGGGCATAACAATATCCAAAACTACTAAGTCAGGGCAGCGACCCTGAATGTATTCCATTGCTTCGACCCCATCGCTGGCCACGGTAACATTGAGTCCGCTTCCTTTGAGCAGCTCTGAGATCATCTCTCTTTGGGTAACGCTGTCTTCTACAACCAGAACTGTACTCATAACTTTATTACCTGATGCACTGGTTTATAAACTCAGTGAACTACCCAACGCTGACCTTCGGTACAGCGTGGGCTTCTGACTTCATGGGGGATTGCGTCAGCTTAGACTTGCGTCCTCGCTTCGGACTCACATCCCCTCCATCAGCAGCAGTCCTGGTTCCCAAGACCGATAGCATTCTGATGCCTTCTGCTCTGATATTGATTGCAGCGTTACCATCTCTATCGTGGTGAGTGCCACAACTAGGACAAATCCATGTCCTAACATCTAATGACATTTCACTTATCTGATAGTGACAGGTTGAGCAGAGTTTAGAACTAGGAAACCATCGGTCAATCTCTACCAGTACCTTACCTTCACGGTCTAGCTTGTATGAGAGAAAATTGACAAACATTCCCCAACCCACATCAGAAATTGCTTTAGCTAGTTTATGGTTACGAACCATGCCCTTGGTGTTTAGGCTTTCGACTACGATGACTTGGTTATCGTCAACAAGCTTCCTCGATAGCTTATGCAAGTAGTCAGTACGGACATTGCTAACTCGTTCGTGAACCCTAGCAACTAATCTTCTAGCTTTATCTCTTGACTTGCTTCCTTTCTCCTTTCTAGCTAATTTTTGCTGTTTCCTTTTCAGGTTGCGTTCATGCTTAGCTAGGTGCTTGGGATTGGCGTATTTAGACGTTTTAACCCCGTCATTGACAATGGCAAAATCCTTCAATCCCAAGTCAATACCTGCAACTTTTCCGTCTGTGCTAGGTGTCGGGCTATTTCCATCCATCTCCATCAACACGGAAGCATAATACCTGCCTGATGGAGTCATGCCCAGAGTTACAGTCTTGATTGCTCCTTCAATAGGTCGGTGAAGTTTGGCTTTGACTGTACCAACACGACCCGGAAACTTGAGACACCCATCAACTACCTTGACTGACTGCGGATACTGGATTGACTGCCTATTTTTCTTAGCTTTGAACCGAGGGTATTTAGCTCTACCTTCAAAGAAGTTTTTATAAGCAGTGACCAAGTTCAGTGTAGTAGCCTGCAAAACTTGCGAGTAACACTCAGACAGCCATTGTGTTTCTTCTTGTTTCTTGAGCTTTGGAAGGAATGTATTCAATGCAGACTGACTCAAACCTTTACCCGTTGTCTTGTAGGTTTCAATGCACAAATTGAGTGCATAGTTCCACCACCAACGAGCGCAACCAAAGTGCTGACTTAGTATCTTTTGTTGTTCAACTGTTGGATACAGCCTGACTTTGAAAGCTTGATGTTGCATAGATTCCCTCCTCTTACTATTATATGCAATCTCTACTAAGAATGCTCGGGTTGCTTGCAAATTTTACCGGGATTGACCGGATAAAATTTGCTTGGGGGGTGGCTGTATCCCATCGCTAAAATATCGGGCGCAACAACTGCGTTGTTTTAAATCGCCCTTATCTATAGCGAGGGACTTATCCACCCCCAAACCCCCATCAGTTAAAAGTAAGGCTGCATCGAGGTTAACGCTCATGCCTTGCTAATGACTAAAGTATCTCCCATTCTCATCCAATACCAATAGCGTACAATTAGCGCTATCGATCGGTATGTGAGCTTCTTCCGTCGTTAGCTTAGCAAGATAGTTAGACCAAGACCAAGCGATAGATGGGATGAGATTTACCCGAAAAGTCACTAGCAAGGATTTAGCGGTGCTTTGTGTCTACTTCTGCTATCTCTTCTTCTAACGCATTGAAAGAAAATTGGTCTGGTGTAGATGGATTGGCGTTACTGGGGCCTACGTACTTTTCTACGAGCATTAATAACTCGCTGTCGCCAAAGGGCTTTGTCAAGTAGTCAGTCGCACCGACCATGCGTGCTTTGACTCGATCGATAAAGCCATCTTTGCCGGTGAGCATCACGATCGGCGTTTGCCGGAAGGCTGTCGAGCGGCGCAACATGGCACAAATCTCGAATCCATCGAGTTCGGGCATGGCGATATCGCAAAGAATTAAGTCTGGCTTGATTTGAAAGACTAAACTGAGTGCTTTCAAGGGATTGTCGATCGCCGCAGCTGCATAACCGTGTTGTTTGAGGGTATATTCTACTGCTTTGCAGGTGGCAATGCCATCATCAATAAACACTATTCGAGGTACTCCCGTTGCTGGGTCGGGTATCAATTCCCGGTTGGCAGAGGAAAGAGCTGTCAAAGGAGAAACTAATTGTACCCAACCTTGTTGTAAATACGGATAAATGGCTCTTGCTACCGGTAAAATTTCTCGATTGAGATAGCGAGCCATTTGGCGAATGGAAGTTTTGCCATCAGCCCAATGCTCCAGGATTTTAAAGGTATTTTCTGGCAGTTTTTGGCGCAGCTGGGTAGAGTCTACAATTACCGGACACTGGTCGGGGGATTGGATGTGGGGGTGAAACTGCTTCCACTCCTGTACCTGTTTCATGATGTGGGTGACTAGCGGCCCTATTTCCAGGGTGGTAAGTTGCGGTTCCAGGGCTGGGCCTATTTCAAAGATAAATGCACCGTTGCGTAAGCTCAGCAGGTCAAACAGGGTTTCGCGTACCATACTTTGAATAATGCTGCGCCCTTGCGCGGGAGTCAGCGCGTGAGTTTCCAGTAAATTCCATAGGTAGCCGTATTCAGGGGCATTGATGGTCGCGATGGAGGGAACGCTGACGTTATCGAGAGCGCCATCTACTTTATAGCGGCGCACGTAATCGCGCAGGCGCGATAAACTGTTATCGCTATGCGCTGCGTAGGCAATTTGGCCGTTGAGAAAGAATACAATCCAAAACTGCTCTCGGTGTCGCGTCTTGGGATCGCGGTACATAGTTCGATCGCCACCGAACGCCTCTACTTCCAGGTATCCCGTTCGCTGACCTAACTCGATAAGTTGCAGAATACTGCGGATATCAATTTCATTCAACGTTCCCTGCATGGAACTATAGCGCTCTCCTGAAAAAGCTTTTTATCTAAAAACATAAGAGGAAATCTATTGGAGAGTCGATAGAGGTATTTCTACCTCTACCTCTCCTTCAGAACCGTGCGTGATAGTTTCCCATCACACGGCTCCTCTAAGTACTGGTCATTTGTCATTGATACCAGTTGCATTATCCATTATCACCGATGTTTTGGCGGTTAATATCTAATGCAGTTTTCTCGCCGTGGCAATGTTTGTGCAATAAATCAAGGTTATCGTATGTATCCTTGCCTCCCTCGACTCTAGGAGTCCTGTGGTCAACTTCGGTAATATCACCCGGTAGAAAGTGTAGACCACAGTGGGTACATTTGCCTTTCTGTCTGTTTAGCAACTTTTGTTTTCTGGCAGTTAAATCGCTGTAGTCTCCGAGTCTTTGTCCCCAATAAGTCCAGTTACCATCAAAGGGCGAACGGGTGTCCTGTACTTTGATGTGTCTAATGATTGGGGTTTCTGCGTGTTTGACGAGTTTAAACCTGTCCTCCGTTTCAAAGCTCCAACCATTCCGCCAGTATTTATCCTTGTTAATGCTGCCTTTTCCTCTCTTTTTTGCCCATCTTCTTAATTTAGACCAGATTTGGCAGTCACAGCTTGAAAAGGTTTCCTTAGAACTGACTGGGGCGTAATAGTTACACCATCCCCTGATGGTTGGATTTAATTCCTTCATCAGTGGAGCTTGCGGGCTGTTCTGGTGTTTCTTGATTATTTCACCAATCTTCTCTAGGTGTTTTAACACCTTTTCCTTTTGGGGTTTGATGAGAGGATTATGTCCTAAGTTAATACCCTTGTTGCATACCGCTCTGTATTTACCTACTTTATATTGGCGAGAGTTATTGCCTAAGAAGTTGAAACCCTCTGACGTGGTTACAATTCGAGTTTTAGACTGGGTATCCTACCTAAAAATCGACCTTTTAGGAGCCGTCTAGCGCTTTACTTAGTTCCTGATGCCCATATTTACTGTTTTAGGGTGTCACTATTCAGCGGATTTCTTTCAAAGATGTAATCGGTCTAACGCCAATTAGCCGATTCTTTATCCTTGCCTTTTGGCTTGGGTTATCAGCCTTATTTACCCATCACTATTGACGATGATTCTGACGTGACTTCCTTTCGTACCTATGACAGTCTGCTCGACAGTTACCAAGTTAGGTTCTTAGTAGTCTGCCTTTCCACCCAAGCTTAGGTCGCCTCTGACTGAGGGTGAGGGTGGTGCTTTTACTCCACATCTCTGGAGAGAAGGGCTTACACATTCATGGGCATCAAGTTGTCAAGGTTCGGTTTTCCGTATTTTCTGTACGGTATCCTCCTCTTGTAGTCCCTACCTGGGTATTAGTACTCAGTTCCAGGGAACTAACGAATCGCACAGACGTATTTAGTCTAGGTTAAAATTTAACGTAGTTGCCAACACCACCTTCTCTGTGCTTTCCTCTTGGTAAGCCAGTTATAAATAATTTTCGCATTTTCCAGGTAGCAAATTTCAAAGTTTGAGTGCGTCGCGCTGCTGAGTGCAAGCAGGAGTGGTAGCGGGGAGTCGGTAGTCGGTAATGGGATGATTTTCCTCAACTTACTACCTACTTCAACGATATAACGCCGCAACTTGAGCTAGTATGACTCAAAGGAGGCAAAGCTTTAACTCCTTTGAGTGATCGAAAATTTTGGGTGTGAAACCCCGTCCTTCTAGGACGGCTTTACATGATAAAATCAAGTAGGCCACAAAGACCTCAGTTAGCGGGTGAAACTCCCAGTGGCGGGACGTTCTGGTTAAAAGGCTTTCAGTCGAAATGACTGAATCGCTACTCTGTACTCCAGTTTCAGCCCTCACAAGCAAAGATAATTGAGCCAGTGAAGCAACAAACATACTTAAAGTAGACCCAATGGTGAGTTTACGCACTGCCGGAGGAAGTAGGCGCAATTGACACCGCGCATCGCACGACACTGGGATTCGAGTCGGTACGGTCTTGGGAGTTGTGGTTCGAGTAATGCCATTCTGGTATCTCCTTTGAAAGAATTTCCGCACATAAGAGGGCGGAGAGTGTCAAACAATATACATGAGCGCTCAATAGACAACTGAGTACAGATTGTTTTGAATACGCAGTCTGCCTAAACTGGGTTTAGGCAGATAAACTAAATTTTCCGGGGAAGGTTTAGCCTGCCAAGAAAGCCCCAGACACATCAAGAGGACAATCGGCGTGCTGTATCTAGCGGAAGTACAGAAACAGAAACAGTTAATGAGTGTTAAAACTGACCTCAAACTGCTAGCTTGTCAGCGAGGGGAAAGCTGGAGCGCAGTGCCGGGTGAGGAAATTATTCCCGCTCCCCCTGATGAAGCGAATAAATATGGTGAGGGTGCGTTGGTGCTAGTCGATCTGTCAGGAAATCGACAGGTGCAGCGCATTAATCCGGGGCGGGATCTGGTTCCGATTTTGCAAAATTTCTCCCGGTTGCAAGAAAAATATAAAAATAAGGAAGAAGAAATCGAACAGTGGAAGGAGTCGCTGACGTATCAGGCTCAGGAGCTGAATCGCCGGGAGATGGAAATCCAGGCACGGCAAGAACAGCTCGAGCAAATGGAGGGGGAATTTGAGCGGTTTGAGCAGCAACGTCAGGAAATTGATAGCTCTCGCGAGGAAGCGGAAAGGCTGCGGGAAGAGATCGATCGCAATCGTCAGGAGCTAGAGGGAGCTTGGGCTCATTTACGGGGTGAGCAAGAGCGGGTAAAGCAGATGGAGGCTGAGTATCAGCCAAAAACAGCTATAGATGATGACCAGGCACACCGAATACAAGATTTGCTAAACCGGATGTACGAAGCGATCGCATCACCCCAAGCTGTACAGGAACAACTAAATTTGGCGTTCGAGATTTTTGGCCAACAACAGGCAGATCTGGACAAACACTGGCAGCAACTAGAGCAACAGCGATCGTCTGCACAAGTTCTCCAAGATCGGGTAGACAGCCAAGGTAACAACCTTCAAAATCGTTGGCAACAGTGGGAGCAAGATAGAGAAACTCTCGCTCAAGCCCGTTCAAAGCTAACTGTACAGCATAAGGATCTGGAACTCAAGCAAGAGCAAGCTCAGAAGCTGAGTCTTCAGTTGCGGACTCAAGAAGACTTGCTTCAGCAAGTTCAGCGTATGGCGGCAATGTCTTCTGATGTCAAGATCGGCCAAAAAATTGATGTGGAAGCGCTGGAAAAGATTTCTCTGCCGGAACTTCAGACAATCGTACAAAGCCAGAAGCAGGAATTGGAAAAGGCAAAGCGGTTTCTGAGCGATCAGGAAGAAGAGCTGGAATTGCAGCGCCAAACTATTGCAGAATTGCAACAGAAGATTCGACAGGCGGGCGATTACGATCGCCCCCCATTGCAAGCAGAACTGGCAGATGAGCAGGATCGCTATCAGATCCTAGAAGACTCTGTTGTGGGTTCGCGCCGGACTGTGCGCGAGCGAGAAGAAATCTTCAGTCAGCACCAGCGGGTGCTGCGCCGTCGCCAAGGGATGCCAGAAACGGATGTCCAAGATAATCAAAAGATCGATCTCGGCCCAGTGCTGACGCAGCTGGAGTCTTCCAGACAACAATTGGCTGAGGAATTGCAAAAGCTGGAAAGGGATATCGAGCAAATGCGCTTGAATATTCAGCAAGCTCAGAGTATGATCGACCATCAAACTCAAGAGCAGGTCAACCAACGTCAGGAATTGCAAACGAGCGAGCAGAATTTGCTTTCGCAGCGGGCATTAGTGGCGGAAACTTGGGGTAGGTTGAAGCTGTATGAAGAAATGTTGCAGCCGGTACAGGATAAGCTGAATGAGTTGCGGCAGAGGTTAGAGGCGATCGCTGGTATGCTGGGTCAAATTCAGGAAAGCGGCGACTATCAACACCACGCTATTGCGGAAATGCGGAAGATTTTCTTCAATATTATGCCCAGTCATTTGCAACAACAATTGGTAGCGTCTTGAGAAGTCAAAAGTCAAAAGTCAAAAGTCAAAAAGACCGATTTACTTGGGGTGGAGATCGTTTTTAGTGTTGACTTTGAGGCAGATGCGATCGCGATCGACTTGTGCGATCGCACCTCCAGGAAATGGATCGGTGCGAGATCTGTTGGGGGCGGCAATTAAAGCGGTCAACTTTTCTACTTGGTCGAAGCTGGGGGCGATCGCTAAGGTTTGTTGTATAAATTGCCGCATAACTCGCCGTTGCAAGGCTAGGGGTGCTGTACGCAAGACGATCCGATTTAGGCAATTGGGAATTGACGATTGGAGATCGAGATCTTCTACCCCACTCCCCCCCTCCAGAGCCTGAAGCAGCAACTGACGAGCCGCATCTTCTAGATATTCGACTTCTGCTTGTAAAAGTTCGGCTGTTTGGGCTAGGGCTTGTTCGACTTGGGGATTGAAGTTTTGCTGCAAGTATGGTATGATGTTATGCCGAATGCGATTGCGGGCATATTTCAAATCTTGATTGGTGGAATCTTCCCAGATGGGAAGTTGCATTTCCTGACAAAATTGACCAGTTTGGGCGCGGGTGAATTGGAGGAGGGGACGCACTAGCTGCAAATAGTCGGTGAGAGGACGTTGCCAGGTGAGGCTTTGCAGGCCATCTGCACCGCTACCGCGAATGAGGTTGTAAAGGAGAGTTTCGGCCCGATCGCTCGCTGTGTGACCTGTGACGATGTAGTGGAAGTCGTTTTGTTCGGCGATCGCACTTAAAGCTCGGTAACGCCATTCTCGCGCTGCGGCTTCGCTGTTCAATAGTCGATCGGCTGTTTGTTTGTAGAAAGGTAATTGCCAAATTTTCGCTAATGCTTCGACATGGTTAGCATTAGCTTCCGAGTCCGATCGCCAACGATGATCGCAATGGGCAATTCCTAAATGCCAATTCCATTTTAACTGTAAATCTAATAATAATTTAGCCAAACAAAGCGAATCTTGTCCGCCGGATACTGCCACTAATAAACGTTGAGAACGAGGCAACAATTGCCGTTGTCGCAAAGTGATATGTAGCTGGGCGTGGAGAGATGACCAAGAGGAGCTTTTTAGCATCACCCTAAAGAAATAAGTAATTTTGCATAGATGAGGAAAATGTATCGAATGATTAAAACTCCTCAATAACTGTGTTAAGACAGATATTAGCGAAAAAATTAGGTAATATTTTCATCTGCCATAGGGGAGAGATTGGGGCATGGCATCTACCGGGAATCGTGGGTTTTGTGTTGTTTCGGCGAGCGCGGGTATTGCGGGTGCGATCGGCTTCATTCCAGCCGTCACAGCACAGCCGATTATACCACCAAACGACGGCACTCCCATCCATATTACTCGGCAGCTTTTACAATGATTGGTAGTCCTTGGTAAATTACTTGTTCGTAAATATGAAAAATTTTAGTTTTAACCAGTTATTATTTTTTGTGGCTGTCTGTTTAGGAGCGGCTGTTTTACTTCGCTTTGTAACGCAATTACAAGCACCTGCATTGGCTAAACAAGCCACATCTCGCGAAGCTATAGACGAAGTAATTCGGATCGATTTCGAGCCTCCTCCTGACGCACCTGGAGAACCGAAACAAAGCGCACCGGGGGGAACTCGCGGCAAATGCAAACAGAGCGAAAACTCACCCGATCCAACTCTAACTCTTTTAATCCCTGCCAGCAGTCAAGTACGAACAATTGCAGAACATCCCACATTTTTTGTTTATGTACCGTCAACTTCCGCACAGTCGGGAGAGCTTGTCATTAAAGAGAAAATAAATCCAGACGAAACTCAAGTGATTTACCAGAAAATTTTTCCTCTCACAGGTATTCCCGGTATTGCGAGTTTCACACTACCCGATCATGCAAATAAGTTAGAAATTGGCAAGAATTACCAGTGGTCATTCGCTCTAATTTGCAATTCTGAAGATCGCTCGGGCGATTTGGTGAGATTTGCGACGATCGAGCGCACTGAAATTAGTCCAAATCTAGCCAAACAACTGGAAAATGCCAAGCCTATAGAGCGTGCGGCTTTGTATGCAAAAAACGGCATTTGGCCAGAAACTTTAATAACTTTAGCTGAACTCAGGCGTTCTCAACCGGAAAATTCATCGTTAAAAATTATGTGGGAAGAATTGCTAAAATCAGAGTCGGTAAAACTCACGGATATCGCTGAAGAACCGCTAGTGGAATGTTGTAAACCACAGGAATTGAATTCTACTACCAATCAATAAGTGTTGACCGCGAACCGAAATGTGGAAAAATTGTCAGCAAGTTTTTTCTGAATGGCGGGGAGTACTAATTACATCGCCAAGTGTGGCAATATTTCTAATTGTCTTGCGTTGGGGAGGATTTTTACAGCTATTAGAATTGACTGCTTACGATCGCTTTTTTCGCTGGCGTCCTCCTGAGCCTACAGATTCGCGCATTGCACTTGTAGAAATTAATGAATCTGATATCAGAAAAGCAGGTCAGTGGCCAATCTCCGATCGCGTTTTAGCTGAATTGCTGAATAAGATAAAACAGCAAAAACCTAGAGCAATTGGTTTGGATATTTATCGAGATTTGCGGGTAGAACCCGGTCACGAAGAACTGGTTAAAGTTTTTAAAACTACACCCAATTTAATCGGAATTCAAAAAGTAGTTAAAGATGCGTATGGTGAGTCTCTTGCGCCACCGCCAATTTTGGATAAACTAGGCCAAGTTGGTGCTTCTAATATGTTGTTAGATGAAGATGGCAAAGTCCGTAGAGCTTTGCTGTCTGTAAAACCCAAGCATAGCAAAACTATATATAGTTTTTCAGCGCAATTAGCTTTAATTTATCTAAAGGCAGAAGGAATTAAGCTACAAGTTATTGATGCTAATAAGGCCAAAATCGATCTGGGTAAAGCTGTATTTGTACCGTTGAGGGGAAATGAGGGCGGTTATGTGGGAGCCGATACAGGTGGCTATCAAATATTATTTAATTATCGCAGTCATCACTGTAGATTGAGTTTACAAAAACAATGTCATGTTTTTCCTACTGTGTCGATGACGGAAGTGTTGGAGGATCGGATACCGCCCGATTTTATGCGATCGCGCATTGTCTTGATCGGTGCCAGCGCAGAAAGCCTCAAGGATCGCTTCTTTTCTCCCTACAGTAACAGTTATCTAACCGCACGAACTGGTGTCGAAATTCATGCCGATCTCGTCAGCCAAATCATAAGTGCAGCAATAGATGGGCGACCCTTAATTCAAGTTTGGGAAGATTCTGTAGAGGCGATGTGGATTGTCTTTTGGTCATTTGTGGGGGCAACATTAGGCTGGGTGTTTCTACGTATAAGATGGAAAGTTGCCAGCATTTTCTTGGCTGGGAGTATTCTAACTGCAAGCTGTTATGTTGCTTTTCTAGGAGGGTGGTGGATACCTGTTATACCTCCACTGCTAGCCTTATTTGGATCTGGGGTTACGATCGCAGTATACATTGCTTATTTGGAACGACAAGACCGACAAGCTATTATGAATTTGTTGGGTCAGCACGTTACACCAAAAATTGCCCAAGCTGTTTGGCGAGATCGTCACCAATTGCTGAAAGAAGGGCAGCTGATGGGCCAAAAAATGACGGCAACTGTGCTATTTACCGATTTGAAAGGCTTTACGGGTATTAGCGAACGAACAGATCCAGAAACTCTGATGTCTTGGCTGAATGAATACATGAGTGCGATGTCTCAGATTATTCTCGATCGCGATGGGGTAATCGATAAATTTATTGGTGATGCGATTATGGCGGTGTTTGGCGTCCCCATTCCCAGTACCACACCAGAAGCGATCGCGAAAGAAGCGATCTCAGCTGTATCTTGCGCTTTGGATATGGCGACAAAAGTGCGATCGCTCAATCAGCAATGGCAAGCGCAAAAACGCCCAACAGTATCGATGCGAGTGGGAATTGCTACCGGCACAGTCGTCGCGGGTAGTTTGGGCAGTTACAAACGGCTAAACTATACAACTATCGGAGACAGCGTGAATGTAGCGGCTAGATTGGAAAGTTACGATAAGTCGATCGATGGGGGTATTTGTCGGATTTTGATCGACGAAGAAACCTATGGATATATCCAGGGTATATTTCCCACTCAATTTATAGGTAGCGTGCAACTAAAAGGACGAGAACAGCCAGTCAAAATTTACCAAGTTTTGAGCGAATAATTATTGTATTTTCACCATTTGTTAGTGGTTATTCGTAACGAACAATGAACAATAATAAAATTTAACTATGCCTAATTACACTCAGACATTCAGAATTACATTTCTAATTTTATTGCATTCAACTCGATTTTCTATTGGTTAGGTACTTTTTTCAAGAGTTTTTTGATAGTTTGAATCAGATCTGCTGGTTGAAAAGGTTTAGTTATATAAGCATCTGCACCTTGCTTGAGACCCCAATAATGATCGAATTGTTCGCTCTTACTGGTACACATTAGCACAGGTATGTTACGTTCTTTTAAGTTAGTTTTCACCCAACGGCAGAGTTCGTAGCCATTCATACGGGGCATAACGATATCGGTGATCACTAAATCCGGACACTTAGCCTGTATTTTTTCGATTGCCTCGATGCCGTCACACGCCTCGACAACTTGTAAACCTTTGCTTCTGAGCAAATCGGAAACCATTGAACGAACGGTGGGACTGTCATCGACCAGCAAAACTGTAATCATGAGTTTGTTTTGATTGGTTAGGCGCTATTAGGATAGCTTGTTAATACTTAAAATACTGTATCTGTGAGCCAGATTTTCCATAAGTTTGCAAAAAGTAAGCGGTCAAGCTGGAATGAAAAGCTGACCGCTTGTAACTAAACTCACATCTTGCATCCAGGATTTCGTTCCCAGGTTGAATCTGGGAACGAGAATAAAGCCGATCGCCATTAATTCTAGGGAGTGATTCAAAAGAACCAACCGTAGCTGTGTAATCCTTTGCCCAACAGATTGACACCGAGATAGCAAACCCAGACGACTGCAAAACCGGTCGCAGCCAAAATTGCCGGACGTCTACCTTGCCAACCGCGAGTGATGCGGGCGTGGAGATAGGCGGCAAATACCAGCCAAGTGATTAAGGCCCAAGTTTCTTTAGGGTCCCAGCTCCAGTAAGAACCCCAGGCTTCGTTTGCCCAGACAGCACCGGCAATAATGCCAATTGTGAGCAGAGGAAATCCCAATCCAATGACGCGATAGCTGATGTTATCGAGGGTTTCGACTAAGCTGAGGCGCTGGGGTGAGAGCGGTTCGGCTCGATCGACTTTCTGTGTCGGTTTGGTTTCTACTTTGTTGAGAACAGCTGTTTTAGCACTACCGTTAAGGTCAACCCCCGCGTCAGCGCGTGCGATAAACAGGGGAGTAGCTGATTGTGGAGATGTTTCGCGAACAACCTCGACACCGGAACGGCGCAACTGGTAGTTTGCGCTGCGAAAGCTTCCCGTACCGATCGAACTACCCCGCAGTTCGATATTTTGTCCGCGAGTGACGACGAGAAATGCGATCGCCAGCAGCGACCCCACCATCAAAGCCGCATAGCTGAGCATCATAACGCTGACGTGCATCATCAGCCAATTGGACTTGAGGGCGGGTACGAGGGGTTCTGCCGACTGCATTGGTGCTGGCAGGGTCATGGTAGCAAAAGCCGTAATCCCCATTGCCACCGGTGCTGTAGCCACCCCCACCAAACGACTGCGGCTCATATTTTCCGCAATTAAATGGATGGCGGTAATTCCCCAAGTGAGGAAAAAGAGAGATTCATACAAATTACTGAGGGGAAAGTAACCCGCTTCCCACCAGCGTGCGCCTAACAAACAAGCAATGCACATATTTGCGATCGCCATCCCAGATGTTCCCAAGGCTGGTAGATACGGGATGCCAGGAAAAGCAGCGCCTCCCCAATAAATCAGCATCGTGACGAATAGCACCGCAAAGCTGGCATTATCCAGCCAATTCTGGAGTACAACCAAATCCATAAGTTCCTGTGTTCTCCCCAATCCTTTTGATGACTCAATTTTGTATAGTACAGTCTTTATTTCCCTAACCCCTAGCCCCTAACCCCTAACCCCTAGTCCCTACTTTCCTCAACCTTTTTTAGTTTGACAAAAATGTCAAAGCGTGTGCTGCGAGGATCGCTGACAGCAGTGGTGATACCAATGGCGCGAATGGGGACGAGGTGATTTCTGAGTATTCTTTGGGTGTTGGGATCTTGGGAGCGTCGAAACAAAGAAGTTAAGAAGCTAGCTGTTAAGTCAATACCCAAGCGATCGATATCCAAGAAAAACTGACCGTTGTTAGGTTTAAGTTCTGAGGGAACTATATTTTGGAACGATGCGCTATCTGCTAACTTTGCCTTGGGTTGGGGGACGATCGCATCGGCAATGTTGGCTCCCAATACCAAAAAAGCGACATCGCCATCTAACCAACCGTGGCTGATTTTCGATCCCAAGGATGGCGAAGTAAAATTAACTACTCGTTGATTGGCAATTTTTGTTTCTTCTACCTTTAATTTGTATTTATTGGCGATCGCGAGGTCGAACTTTTCTAAGGACTTTTCAGCTAAGCGACGATCTTTTGCTTTTACCATAAATACGACTCCCGCACCTGAGTTAGGATATGGCGAATCTTCTTTGGATTGTTGAGGAAAGGGAATAAAGGAAAATGAAAATTCACCGTCCATCCAGGGTACTAATTCCCGATCCAAATCTAAATTAGCGAATTCTTTCACTAAATTTCGTAACTCTTGAGGTTTGAAAGGTGAAATGGGATTTGACTCTGCCCCTTGAACGTACTCCTGCCAAAGCAGTTTTAAATTGCCGCCAGACATCATCATCAAAGTATCTGCGGGCAGGCGTTTGGGCATGATGCCTGCTTCATTTTTGACAGTATATTTTTTCTTACTATTCGGATTCAGCCAAGAAATACTTTTAAAGCGCAGCCCTTCTGAGTCGAGCGTAATTGTAGTTGCTAAGCCCTGCTGTTGCTGGAGTTGAGATAATCCTTGCGGAGGAACTTGCTGCTGAAAATTTTTTAATACGGTTGCTGCTAATGGGATATTGACATACAATTTGGCAAAAGGTCGATCGGCTTGTATTTGCTGCAATGCTTGGATGTAACCCGGAGTTTTGATTAAAGAAGCACCGCTGAGGTAGGTATCGATCACTTTATTTGTGGTTTTGGGATCTGTGGCGATCGCTAAAAATCGCCCTTCTAGTACTGCCGCTGAAAAATTATCGGTATTATTGTCTGCGATCTCCTTAATTTGAACGCCCTTGTAAGTGCGATCGACCCAGTTCGCTTGTTTGAGAGGACTATTCGGTCTTTCCAAGAGTTGCTGCGCCTGGGCTGGTTTATCGAGCGGCAAAATCATGACAACTGACTGCTTAGGTTGTTCTGGTTTTGAAGAATTTTGAGTGAGTTTGCCTTGTGGAGATTTTGTTTGTTCTGACAAAAAGGCAAAAGTGACTTCTTTGCCTGCCCAAGGTTGAATATCTTGTTGGTAATCGTAGCCGTTCGGAGAGAGAAAGCGATCGCGCAAGTTAGCGAAAGTGCGATCGAAAGCCGCTTGCGTTTCCTTTGTACCAAACTGCCGCAATTGCTGCCATTGTTCTGGAAGAGCGGATACAGACAATACCACTACGGCATCTTGAGGAACTAAGTTAGCCCCCACCGGCAAGCTGACCGATGAAGACTGTGTGTGACTCAGTAGCCAATAGGCGGTTGCACCACCACCGATTAGCACGCTGGTAGTTCCCAAAGTTAGTAAAAGGGACGGTTTTTTTCGTTTAATCATGCTCATGGTTCGCAGTTCATGGTTCACAGTTCATGGTTCGCAGTTCATGGTTCATGGCCATGAAGAATGAACAATTAGCAATGAACAATTAACAAGTAGCAGCTAGCAATTTGTTATACAGGGTATCTCGTTGTTGATAAGGACGCCCCAAGGAATCGATCGCAGCTTGCAAAGTTTGCACTTCCATACAAGTACCGCCTTTCGCCCCAGCCATTGTAGTAATATGCTCCTCCATCAGAGTACCGCCGATGTCATTGCAGCCCCAAGTCAAAGCTTCTGTAGCACCGGCAAGACCGAGTTTAACCCAGCTAGGCTGATGGTTGCCGATCCAATTACCCAGGAAAATACGCGCAAAAGCTGTGAGCAAAAGGGCGTCTGCTAAAATGGGTTGATCCCGTCCTACGCGCTTCCGTAAGGGTTTGGGTGCTTCTTGCCCCACGAAAGGCAGCAGAATGAATTCCGTGATTCTCGTCGGATAACCTCGTTCTAGGGCTGTTTGTTGCAGACTTCGCAATAAACTCAAGTGTTGTATTTGCTGTGCGGGTGTTTCTATGTGACCGGAAAGCATTGTACTGGTTGTGGGCAACCCCATACTGTGAGCTGTGCTAACAATTTCCAACCAAGTGGCGGTGTTGATTTTTTCCGGACAGAGGATGCGCCGCACTTCATCATCTAGAACTTCTGCTGCCGTTCCAGGCATGGAATCAACTCCCGCATCTGCGAGCTGGGCAATTACCGCTGCGTAGGTCAAACCATCTTCTCTGGCGATAAATTGCACTTCTTGGGGAGAAAATGCGTGCAAATGGAGTTGCGGAAATTCGTTTTTAATGCTTTTAACTATCCGCAGGTAATAAGCGAGGGAACTACTGTTAAGTTTAGCTTTGGGATTGAGTCCCCCCTGCATACAAATTTCTGTTGCACCCCGTTGGACGGCATCTGTAGTTTTTTCAAGAATTTGGGCAATATCTAACCAAAAAGAGCCTTCTTCGCCTTCATCGCGGCGGAAAGCGCAGAAACTACAGTGTTGCTCGCAAATATTGGTAAAGTTGATGTTTCGGTTGATAACATAGGTGACGGTATCGCCAGCTTGCTTTTGGCGCAGGCGATCGGCTGTGGAACGAATAGCTGCGATCGCTTCCGGAGCGGTCTGGGTTAAAAGTAGCACTCCCTCTTCGGCGGAAATATCATAGCCAGCGAGAGCGCGATCCAGTATATTATAAAAAGTTATTTTGTTAGGGTTTAGCATTTGAGAATTTTAAAGGTTTAATTTTTGATGTGAGCTGCTGCTGTTTCCTAGCGCCAATGTTTATTTATTATTATGCAAACAGTTTCTCAAGAATATCATCGTCTCAGTCAAATACTGCCTGCTATCAAAGGGCTAGGAATATTGATGGTATTAATTTACCATCTTTGGGGATATAGCAAAGGCTTTTTTAGTTTTCCTGAAATCATTACACAAACGAATGCTTCTAGCTTTGGGAGCATAGTTAACAGTATACTGTACTTTTTTTGTCTTCTGGGACAGCAAGGAGTTCATCTTTTTATCATAGCCAGTGGATTTGGATTAACGGCGTCTTGGTGGCGAAAGTATGGATCTGAGGCGCAACAGGATAGAGAGTTTTCGAGCGGAAATTTTTGGAAACACAGATTGGCGAGAATTTTCCCATTATACTGGCTAGCTCATGCTTTGGCTTTGCTGTTATTGTGGATTGAACCAAGGTGGGTGCCGTTTGGAACTGGTAATATATCTAACTGGGGTGCAATTAAAGTAGGAGTCGCTCTCATCGCCAGTCTCACAACGCTGCGGAATTTTTTGTTTGAATATTACTATTTTCTGAATGGTGCTTGGTGGTACATTGGTCTGGCAGTTCAGTTGTACTTAGTTTTTCCCGTGCTAATTTGGGTAGGTAAACGGTGGGGATGGTCAATTTTACTAGCTGGAACACTGCTGGTTACTTTGGTATATCGAGCAACGATTGTTGCTCTTCCCCTGGAGGAGATGGCAACTGATGTATTAATTAGAGGGGCGATTTTTGTACCCCGCGTGTTTGAGTTTGCTTTCGGTATGATTTTAGCGATCGCACTACTAGAACCGAGAATTTCCACAGTAGAACCTTGTTTGAACTGGAGCAAAAATTTATTGCTGTCATCCCGTTGGATATGGTTGACTGGGTTAATTTGGGCGATCGGTGTTGCTTTTTACTGGACTTCTGCGGAAGGTTGGATGGTGCTGAGAATTGCTTCCGATCAGCTAATTGGAGTGGGCGAATTTTGCTTTATTTTTCAGATTTTAAGCTTCTTACCGTTCAAAAAATGGTTGAATATAATTGGAGACTACTCGTATGGAATTTATCTTACCCACAGCAATACTTATATAGCTTTTTGGATTTTATTGGCCAAAGTTCCTTCCTACTGGCTGCGTTTTTGCCTAGTTAGTGCCCTTAGTTGTTTGTTTGGTGGGTTGTTTGAACTAGGTTGCAACTGGGTATACAAAAACAAAATTAAAGCCTAACGATTTCTTAAATGGTTAAAATTTGTAGCCATTAGGTAAATCCGAAACTAATATTTTGGTTTTTTCTTGAGCAGATTTATAGACGGTTTTAAGATTAGGCTGAGATGATAGCTGTTTGATGGGTTGAGGAGAAAGAGCCGGACAAATTGCAGGGCATTTCGGGTGACCGATCGCCCAAAATATTTTTACTGATTTTTCGACATAAGCTCGTTTCCAGAAGTCGCTAACGGGTATAGTTCTCAATCCTTCGTGACCGTCATATACATAAAAAACGTAGTCTTGCACAAAAAATAGTGCTTTAGGATTTTCAGCTTGTAATTTTCTTAATGCTGCGGATGTATCGTCGTAAAGTGTAATTACTTTGTTACTGGGATATTGATAATCATATCTATACATTAAGTAACTGCCTAAAATTGTTTTTGCCAATTGAAATCTCCTTCCCGGTATGAAGAATGGTCTATAGATTAGGTTATAAGCTAGAAAGATACTAATAAATATTAAAAATCCGGTTTTGATTAAGCGATCGGCATTTTTAGGTT
This sequence comes from Aerosakkonema funiforme FACHB-1375, assembly GCF_014696265.1. Taxonomy (GTDB): domain Bacteria; phylum Cyanobacteriota; class Cyanobacteriia; order Cyanobacteriales; family Aerosakkonemataceae; genus Aerosakkonema; species Aerosakkonema funiforme_A. The sequence continues at coordinate 44,450 of NZ_JACJPW010000039.1, forward strand.
GCTTAGTTGCGAGTTCGTAAGCGATAAATATAGTAGGCAGAAATACGGGAATGTAGTATCTAGGAGTACCGATAAAATCGTAATCCTGGGCAAAATTACTGGCTAATAAAAGGATGACGAGAGAAACTGGTACTAAAGATAGGGAAAGAGAAATATCCCTTTGTCTTTCTGCGAGGGGGGTTTGTTGATTTTTCCTGAAAACTAGCCAAGGTAGTAAAAAAACAAGTATTAGGCAAAAAGTGCCAAATATCAAGATAATTGCCCGATGGGATTGCCAGGAGTTAATTAAAGGTTGGATAGGAAGTCCCGATAATTGCGAAATAGTCGATGCAGATTTTAATATGTTGATAATAGTACTAGAAAGACCTGCAAAACTGCCCTTGAAATTGACAAATTCTGGTAATCCAGGGATAGTCGATAAATCGGTGGGATTATTATAGAGTGAAATTGTCGGTTTATTCGAGCCTGCCAATTTGTTGTAGATAGCTAGGGGTAGGATAAAAAAGAGTGAGGAACCTAGAAAAATAGAGTAAGTTTTGATGAACGCTAGTAGACGAGGATAGTTAAGTAGGAGTAGGATAAAGAACGCTGCGATCGCAATAAAAAGGCTTGAGTAACGAATAAAAACTAAAGCACCGAAGATCGAGCCAGCGACAGCAACGTAGAACAAGGGTTTTTGATTGGCTGACTTGAAAAGGAAAAGCACTACGAAAGGTAATCCTGCCCACAGAAATAAATCTGTACCATTCCATGCAGGCGTATAAAAAATTGGCAATATACCAGCAATAAACAACTGAACGTGCAAAATTTTTGAGCCAATTTTGATGGGTTTTGCGAGGCAATTACTGGCGATAATTCCCCAAGCAAACCATCCCAAAATAGTTGAGATACCGTAAATAATTTTGAGCGATGTAGCGAGTGGTATCCCTATAAAAAGTAAGCTAGCAACCAATAGGGAAAATCCGGGTGGCCACCAAGTTAAATATTGGGGAATTGCCGCCTGATTTAGATTAGAAGGAATTTGAACTGGGGCATAGGGAGGGGGGAAAAATGTGCTGGTTAATCCTAATCCTTTGACTAGCCGATGTGCCGCTTCTAATTGTACGGCTTCATCCCAATTCATTTCGATGGGGGCTAAAATTCTCGCGAGAGTGACAAAAAATGCTGATATAAGAATTACGCCGAAGACTTTTGGATTGCCTTGACTGAGGGAATAAATTAAGGATCTGATTTTCTGCATCACTGTTTGAAACCTTTCTAAGATAAGAATAGTTTAGACGTGCTAAAATAATCTTATTTAAGTACACGCCAGAGCCAAGCTTTTGTTTGTCCTGTGTAAGCAGGCTCTAGTTTACGCTTTTCTATTTTTTCGATTCTTTCTTTTAATTCCCGAAAAGGATCTAATAAGAATACATCGCTAAAACCATCGGGAATCTTAATTTTAGGTATGTTTTTTTTGGTCACAAAGAGAAGCTGTACTTTGGGATCGAGGAGATAACTAAGAGCTAAGTGCCTACCTGGAAGTAGTTCGTAGATATTGCCGATCAAAAGTGGCTTTGTAGCTTGATTAACGATGGGAACTATTTTTAGATAGATAGTAGCAGGGCCTTTGTTCCACCAAACGTCTGCCTGAGAACTGACTGCACAAGAGAAGACACCAGTAGATATTAGCACGATCGCAACAAGTTGCCACAGCTTCTGTCGCTGGATTTTGGCAGAGAAAGAGGTAATTTTAGTAGCGAGTAGGAAAGCAACAGCTAGGTGAATACCCAGGTAACAAGGGATGAGATAACGCTCGACGGCTGACCGCCGCCCTCCCAAAATTAAATCTGGCAGAATTAAAGCTAGGGCTGGTAGTGCGATCGATGTTAAGACAAACAACCAAACTTTGCTTGGGGTATTACGGCAAAGAAAATAAATTGAGTATCCTACCAATATTAAAATAGGAATGGCTAAATATAAATCTAAATTGTCTAAGTTGAAATCGATGAAAATTCGGACAATGTGATGATTCCACTTTAACACTAAACTTAAAAAGTCTAATCTTTGGGTTAGCCATTCAGTTCCTTCACGCAGATTAGACGAACTATTAATGATAACTATCAACCAAGGAACAAAACCTATTAATCCAAATACAGAGGCGATTAAAAAGGCTATTACTGTCTTATTTAAACGGAAACGCTCGTTAGCAACTACATAAATTCCATGTGCAATTAAGACAAAAGCAGAAAACAAACCGGAATACAGCGCTAACACCAAAGCTACTGCATAAATTGCCCAACTGAGCTTTGCTCCTTTTCCATTATTCTGCTGAGAAACGCGGATTGCTCGCAATAATGCCGCACTGGATAGCAAGATTGTCGCCGTCCACAAACTATACTCCCGCGCTTCTTGGGCATACAGCACATGGAATGGGGATACTGCAATCAGTAAAATAGCCATCCATCCTACCAGTGGCGATTCAAATAATTCTAGACACAGCCAATAAATGCAAGGAAAAACAAGCAAGCTAATCAAAGCAGACAAGCTTCTCGTGACTGCTACCGAACTACCAAACCATTGCACCCAAAATCTTACCATTATGTAATAGAGTGGCGGATGGTGAGGGTCTTCTACTGCGAGAGATTTAATGGCGTCGCTTAAACCTTTTTCAGGATTGGGACGCTGATACTTCTGCAAATCTTCAATACTAATTACGCGACCATTAAAGACTTGTGCCGACAAGTCTGCTGTTGTGTATCCAGAAATACGCAAGGAAGTTGTGGTTTCATCGTCCCAGTAGACTTTCCGATCGAGATTGACGAATCGAAAGAATACTCCTATTATCAACAGGATAATAATCAATATTCGCAATGAATCATGAAACCGCTTATTATTTGATTGCTTTTTCATAGTTTCTGACTCATTTTAGGAAGGCAATTGCTTTTTTAACTTCGCTTGGCGGTTTTTCGTGAAAACCACCAATTTCTGACATGGTGTATAGGGGTCTGCCTTTAACTTCTTCATAAATGCGGCCAATATACTCTCCTAAAATGCCGATACTAACAAGTTGTACTGCGCCCAAGAAAAAAATTGCTACTGTGATAGATGCAAATCCAGTTAAGGGTGAATTAGGCTCAAAAAATCGCCAATATAGAACTAAAAAAGCCATTACTATTGCCATTAAAGCAGATAGTAATCCGACATAAGTTGAGAGTCGTAGCGGTACTTTTGAGAAGGATACTAAACCATTCACTGCTAAGGCAAGTGATTTATGGAAAGTATATTTGACTTCTCCAGCAAAGCGCGGATCGCGCTCAAAGCGAATAGCTGTTTGTTGAAAACCAACCCACGATCGCAGTCCTCGGATATAGCGGTTTCGTTCTGGCATAGCATTGAGTACATCAACTACTTGCCGATCGAGCAAACAAAAATCACCCGTATCTGTGGGAATATCGACATCAGCGAGATGTTTGAGGAGGCGATAAAATGCGTAGGCGGTGAAGCGCTTGAACCAATTTTCTCGACGGCGTTGAGTTCGCTGAGCGTAGACTACTTGATAACCCTGACGCCACTTTTCGATCATGTCTGGGATTAGTTCTGGCGGGTCTTGCAAATCGGCGTCAAGGATGACGATAACTTGACCCCGCGCAAAATTTAGACCGGCTGTTACCGCCATTTGATGACCGAAGTTGCGAGCGAAGCTGAGGTAGCAAACCCGCTCGTCTTGCTGATGAAGATCTCGGATCATCTGTAGAGAGCGATCGCGACTACCGTCGTTGATTAAAATTAATTCAACTGCATCGTCTAGCCGACTCATAATAGCAGCAACCCGACGGTACATTTCAGGAATTGTTGCTTCTTCGTTGTATATGGGAACGATCAAAGAATATTTTGGTTGCATAGTTTATTGCTCCTCAAAAACTAGATAATTTGAGTGATTTGGCTGCTTAATAACTGCTTGTTATTTTCCTAATTGAAGACTTTTAATTTTATTGATTAAGTCACGAAGTTGGGGGATCTATTTTGACAATTGAAATTTAAATTAGTTCAACATAAATTCAACTTTTCATGACCATTCATTAATCAACTTATTTTTCGAGCCTTTCAATATAATAAAAAGTAATTTTTTTGCTGCTTGCGCCTTAATTAAAAGTGCAAGTTTAAGGCCATATTTTGGTTGTTTTAGTATTTTTTTTTGGTTCATTGTTTGTCATTTTAATTCCTATTACTATTTACTTTCTCCAAACCACTAAAATAACGCCGCTGACAATTAAACCTAACCCAATTAAACGACTCAGCGGCACAGGTTCCCTAAAGAAGAAGCGACCGAGTAAAACGGAAAAAACGTAACTCAAGGCTACAGAGGGGCCAACAATGCTAAGCTCGATGCGAGTCAAAAGAAAGATGTAACCGAGTGTCCCCAATCCGTAGCAAATCAAGCCGTAGATCAATTCTGGAACAGTAATAATTTGCAAAATGTGTCTGACAAAATTGGTGCTGTTGACTTTGCCTAACTTTAATGCTCCTGTTTTCAGAAAAAATTGTCCTGTTGCACCGAATAAAACTGTTGCTAGTAGCAAACAAACTTCTTGCCAGTTCATACCATTGGAGAGTAGAGGTTTCATATTTTAGATTGAATAAATTCTGGATGTGACAGAATCTGAATCAATCCAAACCTTACAAGTTTATGGCCAAATGGTATCGCAAGTCCAGCTTGGGGATGAATCGGGGCTACACAAATTTGTGTAGCCATTAGTTGACCGTTTAAGCTTTTGATGCTCTGGCGATCGCAAAACGCTCTTTCGACTCTGACTCACTGGATGACCAGTTAAGATGCTGCAAACCTACGTTAACAGCTGAGCTAAGCGTTGATGTGTCCGACATCAGCATCTTCAAATAAGTCATAATCGGGCCGGGACGAAACGCCCATTCGCGGAAGGCACGTTTTTGCCAGTACAGCAAACGTTCGGCTGGCAAATCTGGATAGTCGAGGACAGTGCCTTTGTCCATATCGACTTGTTCCCAGCGAGTTCCCGCACGGAACCAACCATTTTTGACTACTTCAAAGAAGAATGGTGTGCCGGGATAAGGAGCTGCAACGTGGAAGAGCGCGATATCCAAGGGCAGTTTCTTGGCAAATTCTATTGTTTCGCGGATTGTAGTTTCTGTTTCACCGGGCAAACCGATGATGAAATAACCCCAATTTTTGATACCAGCTTTCTTCGCCGCCCGCAAAGAATTCGCTGCTTTTTCTGGATAAACTCCCTTGCGTGCGTGTTTCAAAATTTGTTCGTTGCCGCTTTCAATCCCCCAAGAAATTAACCAGCAGCCAGCTTTCCCCATGAGAGCGAGCATTTCTTCATCCACATAATCAACGCGGCTGTTGCAAGTCCATTTTATGTTGATTTTTTGCTCGATCATCAGCTGGCAAAGACCGACAACTTGGTCGCGATTGACTGTGAACAAGTCGGCGTACATATGAATGTTGTTGATGCCCAAATTTTTGAGCTTCCACAACTCTTGCATGATATTTTCTGGCGATCGCACTCTGGCGCTAAACTGATAGCTAACGTGCTTAATACAGTAAGTGCAAGCCGCCGGACAACCTCTGCTGGTCACAATAAATGTAAATGGCCCCTTGAGCAACGGCATTCGATATTTTTGCAAAGGCAACAGTTCGTGCATTGGCAAAGGCATATCGCTGAGATTGTGAATAAACGATCGAGTTCCATTCATGACAATCTCGTCGCCGCGCCGCCATACCAAACCTTTCACGCCGCTCAAATTAGCCGTACCATCTTCATTTAAACTCGGTTTGTAAGTTGGGTCGTGGTCGGCGAAAAGCTTTTGGATATTTGCCGGACGCTTGTCAAACTTTCCTTCCAAACAATCCAGCAAATCGCGGATTGTTAAATCGGGTTCCCCCAATAAAATAAAGTCCAAACTGGGGTAAGGGCGCATCGTCTCGCGAGGGATAGGCGTGACGTGAGTACCGAAAGCAATTGTGTACGCACCGCGAGCTTTGGCGAGAAACACGCCGTACATATCGTTTTCCAGTGTCGGCGCTGTTACCTGGGTGAGATAGTAGCGGGGTTTGTGGCGATCGAGCAATGCGCTAAACTCAGACCAACTCATTCGCTCGGCGATCGCATCCACCACTTTAACTTTATAAGTAGGATGCAACAAAGCCGCCATTTGCGCCAGGGATACTTGCGGCCAAATCATATTCTCCCGCGTGCGCCTACCGACTCGGTGCTGACTGCGAATCCAGATTCCGCCATCAGGCGACGGTGGATTGACCAACATAATGTCAACCGTTTCTACCGATTGAGAATCTTCTAGCAATCCTTGCCGCACAATTTCATCTGCATTCGGGAAATTCGCCATCGGCACTTTGAGCGCAGCTCGGCTTCCCCGGTTTTCTCTGATGGGGTCGAATGTTTCTTTTGCCATTTTTATCGTTAAACTGTTAAAGTAACTTCTGATGTTTGACTCAAATCCATATCTTTTTTGGTCAGCATTTCTCGCTGACTCAATTCTTCTAACACCCGCAAGATAATCCAATAAATTATTAGCTGCATTCCCGTCAAAATGAGCATAGCACTACCTAAAAGATAAAGCCACAGTCGAGCGATCGCCCAACCATTCACACCCAAAGCGAGACTGATTCCTCCTACGATTAACCCAGCCAACAAAGTAAACAATCCCATCCAGCCGAAATGATGTTCTAACGGCGGATTGAACAATGGACGCCCCAACAAACCTTGACGTATAGGTCGTTTGTAAAACAGCGATACCAGATAATTAAAAGTAATGCCCAAAGCGAATATATCTAGAGCGGTTACCCCAGCAACCAGCGCCACAAAAACAGCGGTAACTCCCCATGAATTCAAAGTCGTAATTCCGCTCAGTCTGTGGGTGACCAGTCCCAACAAAATCGCCGCCGCCATTACCATCCCAGCTAAGCCGATCGCACCCAGTATGCGAACGGGATTGTAGGTTAAAGCTGTCCATATAATCGAGCGCAAAAAAATAGTGCCATCGCGGACAACGCTTAACTTGGAACGACCCAAACGTTCGTTGTAAGGAATTGGTTCCTCTACCATTTTGATGCCTTCGTGAATTGCCCGGACGCTCATCACCGGTGTTAAATTCAACCCATCCGGTAGAGGGTAAATTCGCTCTAGCACCTCCCGTCTAAAGACCCGCATCCCGCTAGCACTATCGGTAATTTTTTGATGACCGATCAAACTGAGAAGATTGGCAAAAAACAAATTTCCAATCCTCCGAGTTATCGGCATTTTACTCTTAGCACCCGCCATGCGCGAACCAATTACCAAGTCTGCCCCATTTAAGGCTACCTGACATAATTGGGGAAAATATTCCGGCGGATAAGTACCATCCGCATCCAGAAATCCGATCAGTTCACCTCGCGCATGGAGAAAACCTGTTTTGAGCGCTGCACCGTATCCCTTGTTGGTAACGTGACGGATCAGCCGCACTCCTTCTATGCTGCTGACGATTTGGGCAGTTCGGTCATGGGAACCGTCATCAACCACAAGCAATTCCAGCCGACTGATGCCAACTTTGGCCAGATCGTTTTCCACTCCTAAGACGCGATGGACGATATCCGCAATTCCTTCTTCTTCGTTATAAGCAGGTATAACGATTGAAAGTGTTGTTGTCTTCTCCAAAAATGTTAAATTATGATTAAGTTCTTTAAAACTTTTCACCGTTACATTCTCCTCTGCCTACGAAAATTAAGTATTTAAAACCTATTGGCATAGCCAGCTACAGGCTTTTATGGCTGCCGATCCAGCCTTCTAGCCCTGACCATTTTTTTATTTAAAAGCTTCGCCACAGAATAAGTATGCAAAATCTCAGTTATCTAGGATTAGTACATACTTACGTGCTTGATTTGTTGTGTAATATCATAAACAAGTCGGAGAAAAACTACCATACATCCAGCTGCTACTTTACAGATTCTTTATATTAACCGCGTCATTTCCGATTCTGGAATAATGAAAGAGAGCTAAAAGCCTTACATAGCTTAACTTTGGAGGCTATAACTCTGCCGAAATAGCTAGTTTGCAGATCGAAGAAGCCAACGCAATCATGGGTATTCTAGGATTTGATAATTGAAAATATTCTCAATAATCTTTTGTATATTTTTATTAAGAAACAATCAAACCCTTATCTGGCAATCATTATTGCATTTAGGTATTTTTCGGGGTAACTGAGATAATTTTAAAAATTGTGTGAAAAGACAATCTCAGGAACGGGGGTTTTAAGCATATTTACTTAGACAAAGTGGCGATCGCACTTACGCTTAAGCCTCTAGCTATAAATCACCCGATCGCGCCGATCGGGGTTATTTTTGTCGATCGTCTTAATTACACGAGCTGGAACACCCGCCACCACCGTATGCGGTGGTACATCTTTCGTCACAACAGCACCAGCAGCGACAACCGCACCCTTACCTACGCGAACGCCATCAGTAACGATCGCCCCAGCACCTAACCAAACGTCGTCCTCAATTACGATCCCCTCAGCAGTGATACCTTGTTCTACAAAAGAGCGAGTCGGATCGTCAAAAACATGATTGACGGCGAGAATTTGAGTGAAAGGGGAAGTATAGACGCGATCGCCAATCTCCACCCCCCCTTGTCCGCGAATCACAGTATATTCGCCTACCAGACTATTTTTGCCAATTTTGATACCAGCATTAGGCAAATCGCGAAAGTTGTAAACGTGGAGAAGCGCTCCGTGCATGACGATGGTATCGCGACCAATTTCGATGCCATTCGAGCAAGCGTGTAAATAAACACCTTTATCTAAGTAAGCACCGTGACCGAGTTTGATGTTATCAGCAAAACGCAAGCGCACCCCATCTTCGATCGCCGCAACACCATCCATACGCAGAATTAAGCGGTAAAGTACAGCGCGGATTGCGATACCCAGTATTGTCGGTATCCCACCCACCAGAAAATATAGTATCTGTTCGAGGATATACCTTCCCAATCCGGAAGCTTGACGACTGATATAAAGACGCAAACCATCAATAATAGACATAAAAATTGCGAATCTAAACAGATTTACACAAAATTGAATTTGAGAATTTTTTTACCGCAGATGGACGCAGATAAATTTAGATATTTATCGATTTTTCGCATAGCTTATTAGAGCCTATCCAAAAAACTTTACTTTGACCGACTAAACAAATCAATACATCTGCGTTTATCTGCGTTCATCTGTTATCATCTGCGGTAAAAAAATCTCCAAACCCTACTTTTTAGATAGATTTATTCTCATCCTCAATATCTGCCGAATCCAAGCGCTGCTGCTCAATATCCTGCAAAGCTTTTTGAGGGAAGGTACGGCGGCGTCGATACCAAGTAGCACCGCCTACCAGCATACCAGTTAAACACAACGCTCCCATCAATGGCAAAACATCGCCAGTTCTGAGTGCTTGCAAACCAGAACTACCCAATAATACAAAAGGTAAAATTCCGGGTACTGTGCCGAGAATTGTACCCAAAAGGTAATCGCGAAAGCTAATCGATGTCAATCCTGCTGCAAAATTGACTAAACCGTAAGGAATAATCGGTAGCAACCGAATCGCAAACATATAAAACAATCCCCCTTGCTGCATTTCAGCATCCATTGCTTGCCAGCGCCCCGCCAGCTTTTGGGCGACTAATTCTCGTCCGGCGGTGCGGGTAAAAGCAAAGGCTACTACGGCGGCGATTATGGCTGCAATACTTGTCCAAAGCGTACCCAGCCAAGGGCCAAAAATTGCACCACCGGTAAGATTGAGTGCAGTTGAAGGCAACACCAATACTGTGGCTACTGTATATAATCCGATATAAATAATCGGTGCCCAAATGCCAGATTGCTTGAGCCAATCTTGTAGCTGATTTTGGTTGATGCCGCCCAGTAGGTAGACTGCTAATCCAGTGGCAACTAGGCAGACAATAACGATCGCAAAAATACCGCTTTTAAATTTCAAGGCTACCTCGACGCTTCTTACCGAATGAACAAACAATTTTAGATTTTTCTATCCAAGTCCCTAGTTTTAATTAGGCTATCCCAAATCTAAAATCCCAAATCTAAAATCCCAAATCTAAAATTGATTCATTGTTTCGCGCCGATCGGTCACTACTGGCAGCACACTGCTTTGATCGAAGCCGTAACATTCGCGCACAAAATAAAGGGGACGACCTTTGACTTCCTCGTAGATACGACCCAGATATTCACCCATAATACCGAGAGTCAGGAGTTGGATACCTCCTAAAAATAATACGGCTACCATTAAGGAAGCATAACCTGGCCAATCGATCCCGAAGATTAAAGTGCGAATAATCAGAAAGCTGGCGTAAATAAATGAAATTAGGGATATACAAAAGCCAATGTAGCCCCAAACCTTCAAGGGAACTAAGCTAAAGGAGGTAATTCCGTCGATCGCAAAGTTCCAAAGTCGCCAATAGTTCCACTTTGTCGTTCCTTTGTAACGTTGGGGGCGATCGAATATAACTGATGTTTGCTTAAAACCAACCCAAGCAAATAAACCTTTCATAAACCGCGTTCTTTCTGGCATTTGCTTGATGGCTTCTACGACACGCCGATCGAGTAAGCGAAAGTCGCCGGTATTGGAGGGAATGGGAACGCGACTCATGCGACCGATCGACCAGTAGAAAGCTTTTGCAGTCAAGCGTTTCAGCAAACTTTCTCCCTCACGCGATCGCCTTGTTGCATAAACTACATCATAGCCTTCCCGCCACTTAGCAACCAGTTCCTCGATTAATTCTGGCGGATCTTGCAGATCGGCGTCGATCGGTACTACAGCTGCTCCGGTGCTGTAGTCGATCCCGGCGGTGAGGGCGACTTCCTTACCGAAGTTACGGGATAAATTGACTACTTTGATTGCTGGGTCAAGAAGATGATGCTCGATCAGACACTTGAGTGTGTTGTCTTTACTGCCATCATTGACGCAAACGATCTCGTAGCTGGTGTTCATCCGATCGAGTACCTTGTGCAGCCGTTCAAACAGGTAGTCGATATTGGGTTCCTCATTGTAAAGGGGAACTACTACAGAGATTTCTATAGGGTTTGAATAAACCATTGTCAAAAACCCACTTAGCTATATTTTTAAATAATTCTAGGTTTGTTGAGAAAGATACAGAAATTTGGCGCTGGGTAGAGCAATAGTCAATTTCTGGATATCACAAATTTATCCTATTTTTCACAATTTATCTGTTTTTTTGGATAATCTTCACAAATTTACCGTTAAAATAACAGTTGTTTAACAGTCGAGTAAAGATAACCTCGTCAGGATAGCTTGATTTTGTATATCTTGCTTAAGATGCCAAAAGTAAGTGAAGATTATTTAAATATGTTAACTAAGCCGAGCTTAATGAAAATTACGGTATTGTGAGAAAATTTATGGCAAAAAACGGAAAAGAGGCAGGCAGCAACCCGATCGAAACCAACTTCTCAATTCCGATATCCGGAATACCCCTTTCCCTAGAAATACTATCGATCGCAGCCATAGCGATCGGCATTCTGTTACGCTTGTTGAACTTGGGTAGCCGGGAATTTTGGTACGACGAAGTTCTATCGCTGGTCATCTCTACAGGTCAAAAGATTCACTACCAAACACCCCCCTCTGTACCTGTAGCTTTGAGTGACTATACACCATTGCTGAGTTTACCGACAGAATCCGGATTGGGCGATATCCTGCAAACGGTAAGAAACGTACTCAAAGGACTGCTGAGCGATCCTCATCCACCGCTTTCGTATCTGAGCCTTCATATTTGGCTGCGTCTGTTTGGTAATAGCGAAGCGGCTTTGCGGAGTGTGATGGCATTGTTCGGCGTAGCAGCGATCGCCTGCGCTTACGGACTGGGAAAAACCTTACTGGGACATCGCGGCGGACTGCTTCTGGCAGCACTGCTGGCGACAAATCCTTTTTATTTATCTCATTCACTAAATGCCAGGATGTACGCGCCACTGATTTTGTGGACAATCTTAAGCGCTTGGGCAATGCTGGAACTGATGACGCCAAATTCGCGCATAAACTCGCAACTTTCACCAGAAAATCACCCAAAAACCGACAAAAAACAAATTTTGTGGAGTATAGTTCTGAGCGTTTCTGTAGCAGCTGGGATGCTAACCCAATACCTGTTTGCGTTTTGGTTGATGACGCTAGGCATTTTTGTGCTGCTATTCGATCGACGACAATGGTGGCAGCACGGATTGCGTCTGGGTGCAGGTGTAGCGCTAACCCTTCCGTGGGTGCTTTGGGGCACTAGGCAGCAGATCCGTAATGCCGCTTACGTAGTCGGTCAGGTGAGCAGTTCGACGAATGCCGCACTCAAACACTTACAGGATATTACTCAGACGCTGGGAGCTCACTTAATACTGGGAGATTGGGTAACGAGTTTACCGGATGCGATCGCAATAGTCGCCGGTTGCATTGCTATTGCGGTGCTGGCAGCTTGTACAATTAGCCTTTGGAAACACGCACATCGGGAATTGACGATCGCTCTGGCACTGGGAATCTTACCTTTATCGATCGCTTGGACGGTAGATATCCTGACCAACAAATTTACGGTAGGCTTTGGTTGGGGTAGAGCAATGAGCTTTATTCTGCCGGGATGTCTGCTGTTACTGGCATTATGTCTGGAACGGAAACCGCCCGCAGTTGACCTGCAAACGAGCCAAGATCGGAAAAACGACTGGCGTAAAGCGGCAGCAGCTGGGCTGTTGCTGTTGTATCTTACGATTAGTATTGGCGATTTCAGTCTCAGACAGCGCTGGGTTTTCCATTCGATCGCCAACGTTATAGCAAGAGAAGCAACAACCCCCACTTTAATTGCCATTAACTCTAAAGCTTGGGGACACGTTCTGCGCTTAGCTTACTATATTCCCCCATCCTCACCCGTAATGCTTTTATCCGAAAACCCCGATCGGTTGGCAGATTCTCTAGAAAAAGTACTGACATCCGCAGAAGCTTCCCAATATCGTCGCCTCATCTGGTTAGATAGTGTTAATCCCGTATGGTCTCGTCTCAAAACAGAAGCTGAAAAGATCGCGGCAAAACAGCGCATTCAACAAATTTTGCAAAAGCGGTTTAAGTCGATCGAAACGCGGCAGTTAACGGGAACTATGAACATTGATGGGTTCACCCTCAACCTTTATAATCGTTTTTCATGAATTCCAGCCCAACTAACTCTCTTTTACCAGTACCATCCGGTTCTTTACAGATTCCTGAATCTAAGTTTGCCGCAGCAAATGGAAACGGACATTACTTGAGCTTTTCCCTGGTGATTCCCACTTATAACGAGAGTAAAAATATCAAGGAAGTTATTCAAACCTTGAGCGGTTTGCTAGATAACTTTATCGCAGGTGACTACGAGCTAATAGTAGTAGATGATGATAGTCCCGATCGCACTTGGGAAGTTGCACAATCTCTCATCCCGGATTATCCCCAACTGCGGGTGATGCGCCGTCAGGAAGAACGAGGACTTTCCACCGCCGTGATTCGCGGTTGGCAAGTGGCAAGAGGGCAAATCTTGGCGGTAATTGATGGCGACCTTCAGCATCCCCCGGAAGTGCTGTTAAAACTTTTGGCAGCTATTGAGGAAGGTGCGGACTTGGCAGTTGCCAGTCGCCATGTGGAAGGCGGCGGTGTCAGCGAGTGGAGTTTTGCGAGACGATTTTTATCGCGTGGGGCGCAGATGTTGGGGTTAATTTTGCTACCGGAGGTGATAGGTCGCGTTTCCGATCCGATGAGCGGTTATTTTATGGTAAGACGCAGTTCGATCGCGATGCGATCGCTCAATCCGCTGGGATACAAAATTTTGATTGAGGTACTCGGTCGCGGCAAAATTGGCCAAATTACGGAAGTGGGGTATGTGTTTCAAGAACGTCAGGAAGGCGAGAGCAAGGTAACTTGGAAACAATACGTGGAGTACCTGGGTCATCTGCTGCGGTTGCGCTTCCACCTCTGGCCGATCGGTCGGTTCTTACGATTTGCTGTGGTAGGTTTGAGTGGGGTATTTGTGGATATGCTAGTGCTTTATTTACTTCACGACCCCAGTGCGCTCGGTTTGGGTTTAACTCGCAGTAAAATTATCTCTGCCGAAATCGCGATTATCAATAACTTTTTGTGGAACGATGCTTGGACTTTTGGCGATATGGCAAGTAAACAGCGAGGTTGGCGCAAGCGTTTGAAGCGGTTTCTCAAATTTAATATCGTTTGTTTGATGGGATTGATGCTAAATGTGCTGCTGTTGAATGTGCTGTATAACTTTTTGCATATTCACTATCAGTGGGCTAATTTAATTGCGATCGCAGCTGTGACTTTCTGGAATTTCTGGATTAATCTCAAGCTCAGTTGGCGCGTCACTGAAATTAAAAATTAAAATTGGGCGGACATAATCTCCCTCCCCCACTCCAGGTATCCCCCACTCCCCTCCCACTTTATGCGTAACTCCAGTTTAATTCTGATAGTATGGTTTGCGATCGGTACCTGGTTGCGCTTCACCAACTTGGAATTGAAATCGCCCTGGACGGATGAGTTTTCCACAATGGTCTTCAGTCTGGGGAATAGTTTTCGCAATGTCCCGCTAGATCGAGCGATCGCACTCGATGTTCTCATGTCGCCGCTTATACCCAAAGATGCCGGTACGGGGGAAGTGGTGCAACACTTATTATCGGAAAGTAACCATCCTCCACTTTATTTTGTACTGGCTCACTTGTGGATGAAATTATTTCCTCAAAATGACGGATTGATTTCTCTATGGGTAGCGCGATCGCTTCCAGCTATACTGGGTGCAGCCTCTATTCCAGCTATGTACGCATTGGGGTACATTGCAGCGCGATCGCGTTTGGTCGGCCATTTAGCCGCCGCAATGATGGCGGTGTCGCCCTACGGTATTTTTTTAGCACAAGAAGCCCGTCATTACACTTTAGCAATTCTGTTTGCGATCGCTTCCCTTGCCTGTCTGCTAATTGCTGTCCGCCACATCGAAGCGCAGAAACCTCTGTCTTTTTGGTTTTCGATAAGTTGGATTGCTATTAACACTTTGGGAATTGCCAGTCATTATTTTTTCGTTTTTACTTTGTTAGCAGAAGCGTTAGTATTACTAGCATTTTTGCTGATTAATTGGCGAACCGAACATCGAAAACACCAAAACAGTAACTCGCTCAAAAATATACCAAAAACTAATTACGAAAATCAATCTAAATCCGCAATCCAAAATTTCAAATCCCTAATCGCTGTCGCCATTACAACATTGTTGGGGGGATTGATTTGGTTACCTGTTTGGCAACACAACTATAATAGCGAACTCACAGCATGGATAAAAAATAGCGATCGCGTCGGATGGGAGTGGATAAATCCTATATTTCAATTACTTGCTGCCTGGATTACAATGCTATCTCTGCTACCAGTAGAAGTGACATCATTACCGATAGTAATAGCTTCCGGTTTGGTGATGATAATATTTTTTATTTGGGTAGTACCTCTACTCATTCGGGGTATCAAAAAAACCTTGACAAAAGCGATCGATCGCCAATATGTTTTGCTATTTAGCAGTTTTGTTACAACCAGCATAGTATTATTTTTAATCGTTACCTATGGTTTCGGAATTGACCTCACTCGCGGTGCAAGATATAACTTTGTCTACTTTCCCGCTGTCATCCTTTTGGTAGGCGCAAGCCTAGCTGAAGAAGTCAAAAGTCAAAAATTAAAAGTCAAAATAATGAATTTAAAAAGTTATTTTTACTTGGCGAATTTTCAGCTTGCCATTATTTTGTTGATGGGATTCCTAAGTGCGCTGACAGTGACTTTCAATATGGGTTATCAAAAATATTATCGTCCGGATTTATTAGTGCCCGTAATTCAAAAAAATTCTCAATATCCAATAGCGATCGCCACTACTCACAAAACCCATGTACAAACTGGAGAAATGATGGGTTTAGGTTGGGAATTTCAACATTTGTCTGATTTGGAAATATCTAAAAAACCATTATTTATTTTAGCTCATCAAGATAACGATAATTCAATTTTACCCACAACAATATTGCAAAAAGCACTGAGTAAACTTCCCCGCCCTTTGGATTTATGGCTGGTGAATTTCCAAGCGCCTCAAAATGTGAAAGCACAAAATTGTTTTCCCAGTTCTCAAACTTTACCATTTGTAGATGGCTACGATTATCAATTGTATCGCTGCAATTGAAAAATAGTAGAGAGACTAAAATATTGTGCGATCGCATTTAATTTTTATTTATGTCAAAGTTACTCTTGCATTTCACGTTCCTCTTGCTCTTGTGCTTTCTCAAATGCAAGCACATCGCTTCCTTCAGCTTCAACATTAAACTCAATACGGCATAACGTTGAATAATAGAAAAAATATTATTTGTAAAATCATGTTTCATTATGGCCATAAAATAGTTTTCCTATGTCCATTTATCGATTGGCGATCGTCTTTAAAACTATTCTTACGAATGTATGTTTTATCTGGTGGGAGTAAAGGTTCTCCATTTATTTCTTCCATACCTAGAACGCGACGAAGACCTATCTTGATATACTGTAACTGACTTTCGATGCCGATCGACTTCCGTCCCAGCCGTTTAGCAACAGCACAGGTAGTAAATGAACCGCAAAAGGGATCTAGCACTAAATCGCCAGGATTGCTACTAGCCTTTACAATTCTTTCAAGAAGAGCTTCTGGCTTTTGGGATGGATGGTCTTCATATTCAGGCATACGATAGCGAACACGCGGAAAATTCCAAACATTTCCCGGTACTTTTGTTGTATTATATGGAGTGGGAACTGGTTTTCGATAATCTACCAGTTTTCTTTGAGCGCCCGTTTTGGCTTCAACTTTTATCTCTTCTGAGTTAAAAATATATTTTTTAGGATCTATTACGCAATAAAGTATTGGTTCATATGTAGAACCGAAATATTTTTTAGCTTGTACTCATGTTTTAAAAATGCCTTTGACAGATACGTAAGCCTTGTATTTGTAATAGTTGTAGTAGGTTAGGTTGAGAAACGAAACCCAACCTAACGAATCAATACTCAAAGGATTTTTGACTTTTGACTTTTGACTTTTGACTTTTGACTTTTGACTTTTTATTCGCGTTTGATGGTTTCGGGGACACCCATTGGGGAAAGACCGGCGATCGCTCTCAGGTTTTGGCAACGCAGCAATTCGATAAAATTTAAGTTGAAACGACCTTCGATTTTGGCGACAGCTTCGATCGCAGATAACAAATTTTGGGCTGCTTCTACGTCGCTGTAACCGCGCCGTTGCGCTATTTTGAGCGCTGCTTCGTCAGCATCGAGTTGGGACTGAGAACTGCGAGTGTTGCGCCATATTTGGGTGGTAGCAAGCGCGGTGAGTCCACCAGCAACCAGCACACCCACTGCATCCCTCTGTACGAGTTCCGCCATTGCGCCCAAAAATCCAGCGACAGCAACACCTTGATAAATATCCGGCTTAAACCATTTGATGCCAGTCAACCAACTGACTGTCCGCAAAAGTAGCATATCTCGCTGCGGTCTGGTTAGCCGACTCCACAGGTCGAAATTAATCCAAATCGGTCTTTCCCCAGACCAGGGTAGCGGAAATTGAGTTTCAATGACTTTCGGTAGCTCCGGTTTGCTGATAATTTTAGTCATCATGCGACCGGAGGCAGGCATTAAATCTAAGAGGCGGCGAATTTCAGTTGTAGGCTCCATATATTGATTTTAGATTTTAGATTTTAGATTTTAGATTTTAGATTTTTATTAGTCAGGAATCTAAAATCTAAAATTGTTGAGTCTGTTTAACGCTGTGGTGCAGGAGTTGGAGCGCTGTTTGTTGCGGGCTTGACAGTTGGTGCAGTTTGTGAGGGTGTTGGTGCGGCGCTGTTCGGCTTGGAAGGTGGAGATTGGATTGAGGTTGGTGCGGAAGTAGGAGCGGGAGCTTGCTTTTCACCCAAGATGCTGGGGTTGCCGGTATCGAAGACGCCTGCAATACAAGCGATCATTATAGTTGCTAAAGTACCGACAAATAAAGCTTTCCAACCCAATTCGGAAATATCTTTGCGGCGGGAGGGAATTAGAGCGATCGTACCGCCGACGAAAATACCCACAGAGGCAAGATGGGCAAATCCAGACAGCGCGTAGCTGACAATTAAAACCGTGCGATCGCTCACCTGTCCTGTTGCGGCTGCTTCTGCTAAAGATTGGTAGGGAGGAATCGCTGTTTCCAAGAGTCTGCGGCCAATAATCACCGCCGCTGTCCAAGATTCGTCAAAAGCTACTCCGGTTAACAGAGTCACGGGATAAAATAAGACACCTTGAATATTTTGTAAGGTAACAACTTTAAAAATGCTACCAACGGGAGCGGGTAAGCTAGCCAGGAAGCCAAAAAATTGATTAATTAAAGAAACAAAACCCAAGATTAAAATCAGTACAGCAGCGATCGCCACTGCCATCTTTACCCCATCCAACGCTCCGACAATGGCTGCATCCAAAGGGCTGACTCGCTCGATCGGTTCTCCTCCCACTGTCTCTTGTTTGATATTGCCTAAATCTTCATCCAGAGCCTCGTCCATTGCTTCGTTGCCGAGTTCCGTACCGCTGAATTTTCTACTGTCTTTGGCAGCTTTTTCTTCTTGGGGAATACCGCCAGCCGTGAGAGGAACTTCTGTTTCCGGAACTAAAATTTTTGACAAAACGAAACAAGCGGGTATAGCCATAATAGAAGCCGATACCAAATGCCCCAAAATGTTAGGAAAAACTGGTTTAAGGAAACTTACATAAATTGCCAGTGTGGATGAAGCTGCTGTACCGAAACAACAAGACAAAATGGCAGCAAGCTCGCTGCGAGTCATTTTGGGTAAATAAGGCTTAACAACAATAGCTGCTTCAATGCCCACAAAAATATTAGCGGCTCCGCTCAATGCTTCGGCTCCGCTCAAGCGCATGGTGGCATAAAATATTTTGGCAAAAACTTCGGTGATGATTTGAATAACACCGATATTGTAGAGCAATGCCATCAGCCCGGAAAAGAAGATCACTGTGGGGAGTGCGCGAAAGGCAAATATATAACCGAGATTTACGGGAGGTGCTACATCGGGTCTGGGGACTATATTAGCGCCAAAGACAAATCTAGCTCCAGCATCTGCCGCAATAAATACACTATCCAATAAGTTACTAAAACCTTGCAAGAGGTCTCTGGTAATCGGAACTAGAAAAACAAAAGCTCCCAGAAGTAGTTGCAAAGCGATGCCGGATATAATCACGCGCCAGGGAATGATGCGACGGTGTTCGGAAAATAACCAGGCGATCGCACACAAGCCAAATATGCCAAAAAAGGAAATTATATTCAAGTAAAAGGGATGGGACATGGGTAGATTCCTTGGTGGAACGATACGAGTTCAAAATTCTGATGAGCTTGAAATGAGAAGTTTACCGATAAATTGGCCGATCGAAGGCAGGGCAGGATACACCCAAGATAATAATCGTATAAGTGAGCTGCTGCTGCACGAGTGGTGATGCAAAATCAAGTAAGAAGTTCCGAATTAGGTAAAGTTTAAGATTCCTTTGCCGTTGGTACTCCCCATCTCAGATATCATATCTGCGCTCATAAAGTTGATAATGGGCTCAAGACCCCAGGAAGTTTGACTCATGGAAGCTTTTGCCCCAATTCCGCCCGACTGGACACAAGCAGCGACTCACGCCCACGAGTTCCGCTGTCCCACTTGCCACTGTACCTGTATGGAAGCTGAGCGAGTCTGGATTAATAGGCGATCGCCAGTCTATACCGAAGATTACCGCAAAAAGTGGCAGGAATTCTACCACTGCCAGTGCGGTTCAGTGTGGTGGGCGTGGAGTACCGAACGTCCCCCTTCTGAGTTTGCCAATCGCGAACCTCAGATGGACAATCCTTTTTGATGAGATGCGCTAGCAGGTAGCCCGCCGTTTTCCTCTCAGGCGAAAGCTTGGGTAGCGGCGGGCTATACAAATTTTTATTCTGTTTTTGGAAGGATGAATAAAGAAGAACTAACTGAAAAACAACTGGCGGTTTTAGAAGAAATTCGCGAAATAGTCACAATTGGCGAACAAAAGCTTCAAGACTTTAGCGCCGAATCAGCAAAAATAGAGTAAAAATGGCGACGGAAAGCAGAAGCTAAACGCGCTGCTGCTGCACAAAAACAAGAAGTTTGAATAGTGTGGGAAAGGCGATCGCTAGTCGAGTTCTGGGCACTAAAATAGCTGTAAATATACTTAAAAATCGTTTGGAGGATTGGCAATGACATCGGAAGTACCCAATGAAAAAAGAAAGGAATTGTTAGAAATCCTTGAAATGGCGAAGATTGCTGAACAAAAAGCTAAAGAAATGAGTGATTTTGCTATGGCGATGCTGGAAAAAGACGAAGCTTGGTATAAAGCGGGGTTATGTCATTTAGACTGCTGAATTGGTATTTCAATGATAAATTTAGTTCCTTGTGTGGGTGCAGAAATACAAGTTAATTTTCCCCGGTGCTTTTCTACTACAATTTGATAGCTAATTGACAAACCAAGCCCAGTTCCAACACCAACAGGTTTGGTAGTAAAAAAGGGGTCGAATATTTTTTTGCGTACCTCTTCTGTCATGCCGCTACCGTTATCTGCGATCGCTATTTTCACCCTTTCTTTTCCGACAATTTGAGTGCGAATCAAAATGGTAGGTTTTACTAAAAGGGATTGGTTATCTTCCTCATTGTTTATACCCAATTTGCTATTTTGCATTTCTAAAGCATTGTTCGTGAAGCGAGATGAGATGGCATCGATCGCATTACTGAGTATATTCATAAATACCTGGTTAAGTTGCCCTGCATAACATTCCACCAAAGGCAACTTGCCATATTTTTTCACAATTTGAACTCCTGGATGTTTTCCTCGTGCTTTCAGTCGGTTTTGCAAAATTAGCAGCGTGCTATCAATTCCTTCGTGCAAATTGACCTCTTTCTTCTGCGCTTCGTCTAGGCGAGAAAAATTTCGCAAGCTAGCAACTACCTGACAGATGCGATTTGTCCCCAAATTCATCGAATTCAGCAATTGCGGCAAATCTTCAGCCACAAAATTTAAATCTTGCGACTCTATTTCCGCTTGAATTTCCGAGACGGGATTGGGATAGTATTGTCGATATAGCTCCAAAAGATGTAATAGATTTTTGGTATATTCGTTGATGTGAATCAAATTCCCATAAATAAAGTTAATCGGATTGTTAATTTCGTGCGCTACTCCAGCTACCAGTTGACCGAGCGAAGACATTTTTTCGGCTTGAACGAGTTGAGATTGTGTTTGTTTTAGTTGGTTCATCGCTTGTTCCAAGTGTTCGGCATTTTTTCTTAACTCGTCCTGCGATCGCTTGAGCGCTTCCTCTACTTGCTTGCGTTCGGTGATATCAAATCGAATTGATAAATACCGGACTGGTTTGCCTGCTTCATTTAAAAACGGCACAATAGTAGTATCTACCCAATAATAAGTTCCATCTTTGGCTTTATTCTTGATTTCACCTTTCCAGACTTTTCCCGCCCTTATAATAGACCACATTCGGCGGAAAACTTCTTTGGGGTGATAACTGGAATTTACAATCCGATGATCCTGTCCGATCAGTTCTTCTGGCAAATATTTGGAAATTTTACAAAATGTGTCATTTACATAGGTAATTTTTCCCTTAGCGTCTGTTATCGCTACGATCGCTGCTCGATCTAAGGCAAATTTTATGTCTGATAATTCTTTTAGTGTTTGCCGAATTAACTCATCACTATATTTGCGTTCCGCTACCGCAACAGCGTAAGCTTGGATGGCATCTTCTTCCTTACTTAACATTGTTCCCTTTAAAAAATCTGTGCTTTTCAATACATTTTCCTCGGCCACTTGCTTGCGCTCCATATTTTTTTCTCCTACCAACCTCATGGTAATTTTTCTTTTAAGATTTAAAACTTTTACCTACTCCAATATAAAAATTTACACGCGCTTACCTTTTGTCTTATCAGCGTGTAAAAGAGAGCCCCCGAATTTTCAAATCATAATCACAATTTACTATTTGCTGTCAATCTCTGTTTATAAATAGAAATATTATGAGCGTTTAAAATAAACTTTCAATGGATTTTTTTAAAAGGTATAAACTTTCATTAAAATAAATTTAAGCCGATTCATTAATTTTACTTCCTTACCCCTAGAAGAAGATTATGTATGCTTTTTTCCCTTCTGCTCTTCTGGGGTAATCATAAACTTGGATTCTGGTATATTAGCACACAAAATTAAAACGTTCGTATGACTAAAATGGGAAAGTGTAAATTTTGCCTTCGATCGAATCGAAATCAGTTAATAATTTTAGCAGCTATTCCCTTTGTAATTTGGCAGCTAAAGCAGCAGGTAGTTTAGCGAGAAATTCTGCCTGCTGTTCAGGCGACATACTGGTTAATCCTGTTTTAAAATCGCTCATATTAACTCCGATATTATATAGATGTTTCTGTGTTTAAAATTCTGGTTGTGTCAAACCCTCCAAACGCAGGAAATGCAGCCTTCCCGATCGCTCTCCCGCGACAATTGTCACGCCATCCGGTGCAACAGCACAAGATTCTAGACCATCTTCTGCGGTGAAACTGGCGATCGCTTCCAGACTTGACAAATTCCACACTTTGAGCGTGGTGTCATCGGCAACAGAAACCATGAAATTGCCATTAGGTGAAATTGCCAGAGCGTTTACTTTTTTAAAATGACCGCTTAAAGGAATTGGTGATTTTCTGGTTTCTAGATTCCAAATTTTGAGATTGACATTATTTTGATTATCTGTTCCGTAAATAATTCGCTTCCCATCAGGCGTAATTGCCACAGCATTAACTTTTCTGGGGTCACCAGTGAAAGTAAATAATTCTTTTCTGGTTGACAAATCCCAAACTTTTAGAGTGTGATTATCTCCATCTAAACTATCTTCTGGGCCAAAATAAGGGCTGCTACCGCAAGCAGAAACCATCCGCTTTCCATCAGGGGTAATTGCAATAGCAGTCACCGCAGTCATATGACCGCTGAGAGTAAAAATTTGTTTTCCTGTTTGCAAATCCGAGATTTTGATATCGCCATGCGATCCATAAATTATCCGGTTACCATCGGGTGTGAATGTGACTGGATCTAACCAACTGCAATTGGCGACCAAAGAAAGCAGTTCCTCGCCTGTTTCGATTTTCCATAGTTTGAGATTTTTATTATCTAAACCCGAAATTATCTGTTTGCCATCCGGTGCGATCGCCATAGCATTCACAAACTTGCTTTTATGACGAGAAAATGTAGAAACTTCCTGTTTCGTTGACAAATCCCAAACTTTGATAGTGTTGTCTCTTAAGCCAGAAATTACCCGTTTTCCATCAGGTGTAATTACCAGCATTGTTACCGGGCTACTATAAATAGCGGGGGTAGAAAGTTGCTCTTTCGGTTCTAAATTCCAAAGTTTGAGCGTATTGTCCCTCGACGCAGAAATTACTAGCTTACTATTGGGATGTAAGGCGACAGAAGTTATCCGATCGGTATGACCGATTAAATTAATTAACTCTTGTCCTGTTTCCAAATCCCAAACTTTGAGAGTTCTTTCTGTAGCATTGGCGATCGCCTTCTTACTATCTGGCGTAACTGCGACCAAATATAAAGGATGATTGGTATATTGAGTGTAGCCGGTCAGCTTAAACAGTTCCTCACCTGTTTGTATATTCCAGACTTTGAAACTGCTTTTACCAAGACCTTCATAAGGGCCAGAAATGATTTTTTTGCCATTTGGTGTAAATGTTACAGCGGCGATCCAATCCCTATGAGTTGCGTGCGTAACTAGGGCTTTTCCTGTTTCCAAATCCCAGATACTTGTGTTGTTCCACGAAACAGAGATGATGCGATTGTTGGAAATTGCTGCTACCGCCCTAAAACCGCGATCGTCTCCAAAAGATAGCAGTTGTTCTCCGCTTTCCAAATCGCAAACTTTGATGTTTTTTTCATCAGTACCAAAAATTAAGTGCTTGCTATCTGGCGTGAAGGCGATCGCTTCATTTTTCATCCCCGTCGAAACTGAAAAAGTAAAAACTTCTTCTCCAGTTTCCAAATTCCAGACTTTGCGAGTTTTGCCCCAAGAACCGGAAATCATCCGTTTCCCATTTGGCGTGATGGAAATAAATTGTATACCACCAGTATCATCGTTTAAAGTAAATAATTCTTCCCCTGTTTGCAAATCCCAAACTTTGAGAGTACTGTCCCAAGAACCGGAGATTACTTTTTTGCCATCTGGGGTAATGGCGATCGATTCTACCGAATTAACATGACCGCTGAGAGTAAAAACTTCCTGTTCTGTTTGCAAATCCCAAACTTTCAGCGTCGTATCAGATGAACCGGAAACAAATCGCCTACCATCCGGTGCGATCGCCACTGCATTTACCGCGCCCGTATGACCTGTAAACGTGCGTAGCAAGCAACCACCGGGATGCACCAAGCTAGCAGTTAAAGGACGCAACCAAGGCGAATCGCACTCCTGTTTAGCTACTTCCAACATCGCCTGAATTTCTGGAACTGGAAAAGATTGCAAACGCCCCAATAATTGCGCTGCTAGTTGCGTTTTATCTTCATTTATGATATGTGCTGATAGGCGAATCGCGGCTTGAATTAATCGCAAACAATGCTTTTGTTCTGCGTCAAGGGGAAAATTCGGATGCAAAGCGAATTTGTAATCGTCAATTAGCTGCTGCGGTGGGAAAGCAGAAATTTTGGCTTTGATAAAATCGAAATCAGTTAATAATTTTAGCAGTGGTCCGCTTTGGGATTTAGCAGCTAAAGCAGCAGGTAGTTTGGCGAGAAATTCTCCCTGCTGTTCTGGCGACATACTGGCTAATTTGGTTTTAAAATCGCTCATATTTACTCCATTTTTAAATTTATCTGAAAATTCATTATAAAATTTATTTCCATTTATATGATGCTTGCTTAATGTTCTGGTAATTTTCATCTAAAGAGGATTGTAATAATAAAATTGCGGCGATGCGACGCGCCATATTCATTACTTCGCGCACCTCGTCTTTAGTTAGCGATCGCCCTAATAATTTTTCCTCTCGATAGGAAAGCCATTTTTTGATTACCTGATAGCCACCAATTGTATATTCCCACACATTTATCGGGATATTTTTCCAAAAAGCTAGTTCATTTAGGTAAATATCACAGGTATTTTTACCAAGTAAATTTAGGACTATTTCCGATGATAAACCTTGTGCTTTTGCGCCTTCTTCAATACCAGCAATTTCTTCAGGCGTGTAAGGACGGGTGATGATTTTTCCCTTCCCAGGCATTGTAACATTGTTTTGGCCGGAATAACCCCAACCAGCCGTAATTGCTAAGTCACCAGTATCGGGGTTTAGTTGTCCGCCACCAGTACGGGAAATAATCGCGATCGCTTTTAATTCTAATCTAATTTTTCCCGATGTTACCCCAATTACCGGATTTTCTGTATCGAGTAATGCAGCTATTTTTTTCCCTAGTTCGGCTGATTCTAACAACAAACCTTTATAATTAGGTAAAGGTATGCGCGGCCAATTATCGCGAATACCATCAGCATTTTCAGTTAAGTATGTTGGGGAATAACCAATTGCTAAAGCGTGCATCCAAATCAATCCTGCTGTATCAGCATTAGCGTCGGGATTTGTAATACCCAATTGGCTAAGATAAGTACGAGTATTAGTAGAAATATTAGCCGTTGGCGTAGTATTTAAAATTGCATCTACATCAAAAAGAGTATTTTGTTTAGTTACTTTTCGGCTAGTTTTTGTTTGTTTAGGACGAAGCAGGATTGGAAAATGTCGCGCATGACCGGAAATACAATCATAATCGCAAACTAATCGCGAAAAATAGAAAGGTGAACCTTCAAAATTTCTATCTGCCGTGTCGCGAGTAATTACAAAACAGTTTTGGGGAATCTTTTGCATTGCTAATAAATCTGGGCTGGGGCGAGAAAAAAGCGGTTGAATATCGGCATCTAAATAAGCTAATCGCAGATCGAAAGGTTTGAATGGATAGGGAACTATTTTAGACGAATCATAAGATATTTTACCTTTTAATTTAGCTCTAGTAGCTTCTGCTTTAAATTCTCCAGATGATTTCATCCAACGGGGCGCAATTTCTCGGATTTCATTATCAGATTTATCAACATCTAAATAGACTGATAGTATTTCTAAATCTGCTTTTTCGCTGGCAAAAACAATTAGAGAGTTGCCACGCCGTTCAACTGGCCCATTAAAAGGTTCGCTCCCACACAAATCAACTAATTTAGGCCATTCTAAATAGTGAGAACCTACATTAGACGGACGGAAAGAGTAACGACTATTTCGATCTGGTTTTGCCAACTCATATTCGGCATCAAAATCTTGAGAATTCAGGCTATCAAGCAAATCTATCCGTTTATTTACACCCCAAAAATGTCGAAAACGAACTAATGGTTTGTCGGTGCGCTTTTCCTGACGTACTAGGAGAGCGATCGCAGTTCCTACCCGAATCCCTTCTCTGTTATACTCAGTAGAAAATACGCTAGGATCTGGCTTACCTTCTGGTGTCAACTTACCAGTTTCCCGGCTATCCCCATTCATGCAATCAAACCAAAGTTTATCGAACTCACTTAGAAACCTTTGCCGCATTACCACAAAAGATGGATCGCCCAAATAAGAAAAATTGGAAATATAACAAACTACACCTTTATTAGTTTTTTCAGCAATCCTTTGTTCGGCTAATCTAAGAAAACGAATATAGAGATCGTCTAAATTAAATTTCTTAATTCCCCACTCAGAAATCAACCCTTCCTTATAAGTTTCCACTAATCCTTGTTCTTCCTTTGGACTAACACCAGCAAAAGCATTATAAGGTGGATTGCCAAGAATTACCAAAATCGGCTTTTCTCGTTTCACTTCATCTGCTGCATCCCGTTCTTGCTTCAATTCAGGAAAATTAAATTCCAGTTGTTTGATTTGCTTTTTCCCATCTTCATCTGGCGGTTCCCATCCCGTCAGCGCATTGGTAAGGTATACTCCAACTCGTTCTTTTTCATCCACCAAAGGTACACCAAGATTTTGCAAAATTAATCCTAATTGTAAGTGCGCCACTACAAATGGTGCTGTCAAAATCTCAAACCCAAAAACTCGTTTAATAGCCGCTTCCTTCACCTCATAACTACCCAAAGCATCCTCACCTTTGTCTTTCAAAGTTTCAGCAATCTGCTTTAAAACTTCCACTAAATAAGCACCAGTACCACAGCAAGGATCGAGTATATAAACATTCGGATCTGCCAAACCATCTTCAATTCCCAATTCTTCTTTTAACACCGTATCCACACGGCTAACCATGTATTTTACCACCTCTGGCGGCGTGTACCAAACACCTAATTCTTTGCGTAATTCCGGATCGAAAGCTTGCAAAAATGGCTCATAGAAATACTGCACGGCTTGCCCTTCCTCAAACTTAGCAAAAAACTCTTCGACGCTGACGCGGTTTAATGATGTCCCCGTCCACTCCAATACTTCTACTAATCCCAATGCTTTCAATTTTCTCGGATCGGAAATTTGATAAAAAAGCGCTTGAATCATCGGTACATGGAGATAGTAAGCAGCAGTTCTCCAATCGAATTTATCTTGGCGGTTTGGGTTTTCCTTATGCCACAGCACCCAAGCCGAAAAAATACTATAAAATAATGTTTGTACTAAAGTTGAACGGAAAAAGCGATCGCCTTTTTCACCCTCAAATTTTACCCCTAGCGCTTCTTCTAAAGCAGTGCGAACATTAGCTAAAGCAGGAATATCTGTATTTTCGATCCGAAATTTAGCATCGCGGGCGTAGGAAGCCAAAAACCAAGCTACATCTTCTGGTGCAGCTATTGGTGCGGCGGAAAGCATGACTCGTTTGAGGTATTCTAAAAAGCGATCGCCTTCTTGTTGAGCAAACTGACTTGGATTAGCAACTTTAGCCCAAAAATCTGTTTCACTGCTTGCCAAACGATAACTTTCTAGTTCGATCGCTTTCCCATTTTCATCTTGTCCAATTAATAGAAAATCGCGATAATTAGTCACTAAAACCTGTCTGTATTTCTGCCAATACTTAGAAACCTGTTCCGTCTTGCTAATTTCCCAAACATCATCCTGAGTTCCCTTAACTTCAATTACTCCCCGTTCGGGATTTTGGGGATCGAGAGGTTCAGCATCAGACGATCTCTGAAACTGATTAGCCGTGAAAAGTCCACCATCAGGAAGTCCGCCACCTTGATTTTTCAGACTAATAATACAACGAACTTTTGGTTTTAGAGTTTTACCAATCTCGTTAAAAAGACTTTCTAATGCACCATAGTAAGAAGTCTCTTTTACTGCTGCACCAGAAGAACGGATATCCCGCAGATTGCGAAGGTAGGTTTCGAGTGGGTTCATAGTATGTTTTGATACTAGATTCAGTATTGCATAAGCCACCTACCCGATCGCCTATTGCGTCAAGCAGGTTAAGATAAAAATTGTAAACTACCAGGTTATCTTACTTACCAATAACGAGTGACTGCATAATTGTCTAGCACTGTATCTACGCTAACGATCGTAGCCAGAGAAACCCGGTTTCTTGAAGAAACCGGGTTTCTGACCTCATCATGGACTAAAAGGTACGTTGTTGCGCTGTCTTCGCCAAACCCTTATTCATTTTGATGTAATTTCTCTCTCAAAATAGCTTCAACTTCGCTTTCTGGATTCGCAAGATCGAAAGGATAAGGTTGAAGATTAGCGGGATTGCGACGACTCATTAATACTTCCAATGCGGCGCGAAAGGCTTCCTCATCATTTCTATGTTCCGAAAGATACTGTTTTAACTCAGCATTCGACATTTGAGGCAAATTCGGTGTCATAGCACAAACTCCCAACTTCCTTCTTCATCAATTATCACCGCAATCTCATCTCTGCTTCCAGCCTGGATGTAAATCGTTTTTAACTTGCGATCGTAACGGAAAATTTGGATTGGTTGGTACAAGTTGGAAAGCAACTGGCAAAGAAATATCGCTGTATCTGACTGTTTTCGCGTCGGCAAATTGCAACTCCTGAAGTTACACCAAGCTGCATTAAATCATAGCGTTTGTGGCATATAATCTTGAAAGTCTTCTAAGTGGGTTTCGTCTTCGGATATTATAGTTAGGGTTCCGATCGCACTACCCGGTTGGCGAGGTTTGCGCGGTGGTGGCAGTTCCCCAATCAGTCTGGCGACAGTGCGATCGCCTTCCAAAATCTGCAATTCTTCACCCGGTTGCAGGCTTGCAATCAGTTCGGGTAAACGGAGTTGCGCTTCTGCTAATGTAATCCGTGTCATTGTTTTGTTTTTCTACGCGATCGCTCTTGCTTAATTTTACCGAAAAACTGGGTTTAAAGCCTCCCCCTTCTAGGGGGACTTTTTCTGATTCTGTATCCATGATAGAATTATTTATGTTGGACAATACAACGTAAATGCTGGT
>NZ_JACJPW010000040.1 GCF_014696265.1 Aerosakkonema funiforme FACHB-1375
ACGGGTGCTCTTCCGATCTAGGGAAGAGGGAAGAGGGAAGAGGGAAGAGGGAAAAGGGAAGAGGAGGAATTTTTGAATGATTGACTTTCCCTAACCCCTAACCCCTAATCCCTAACCCCTTTTTTCCTTTTGACTTTTGACTTTTGACTTTTGACTCCCCCGCTCTCCTCTACCCCCCATTCTGATGGAGAGGGATTTCGATCGCAAACTCAGTACCTTTACCAAGCTGGCTAAAACAGTGCAATTTACCGCCGTGTCTTTCAACTACAATCTGGTAACTTATCGACAAACCAAGACCGGTACCTTTACCAACTGGTTTAGTTGTAAAAAAGGGATCGAACAAGCGCTGACGAACCGCTTCTGGCATACCTGGGCCATTGTCAGCAATGCGGATCGCAATGCGGTTGTTGTGTAAAACTTCAGTGCGAATGCGAATTGTCGGTGTTGGGTGAGAATTTTCCTGACTATCTGCAACCGAATACCTACTACTCTCTTGCAAAGCATCGATCGCATTGCTGAGGATATTCATAAACACCTGGTTAATCTGTCCGGGGTAGCACACCACATTAGGTAGGTTGCCATATTCTTGAAGGATCGAGATGCCGGAATAATTGGCATTGGGTTTTAAACGATTTTGTAAAATCATGAGCGTACTGTCAATGCCTTCGTGAATATTCACTGCTTTTACCTCGGCTTCGTCCGTGCGCGAAAAGTAACGCAGACTGCGTACTATTTCGCGAATTCGGTCTGCTCCCACCCGCATTGACTCCAATAGTTTCGGTAAATCCTGCTTGATGAATTCTAGGTCAATTTGTTCGGCTTTTTCTTCAATTTCAGCACTTGGTTGCCGACAGTGCTGCTCGTAGAGATCTATGATATCTAGCAAGTCTTGAATGTAATTTCTAGCAGGCTCAATATTACCGTAAATAAAGTTGACGGGATTATTAATTTCGTGAGCTACACCGGCGACTAATTGCCCCAAACTAGACATTTTCTCGCTCTGAATGAGTTGGAATTGCGTTTTTTGCAACTCGTTGAGGGTTTGTTCGAGTTCGCAGGCTTTTTGGCAAAGTAATTCTTCTCTTTGTCGCAAGGCAGCTTCAGCTTGCAGGCGATCGACAAGTTCTGTTTGTAATTTTTGATATAATTCGGATTGCTGAATGGAAATTGCTATTTGCACGCTCAATTGTGCTAGCAGGGTGACTTCTGTTTCCTGCCATTCCCTTGGGCCACTACAATGATGAGCGATCAGCAATCCCCACAAGTTTTCTCCTTGCAAAATGGGAACTACCAGGTTAGCTTGCACTTCAAACCGAGCTAGTAAATCGATGTGACACTGGGCAATATCGCTGGTGTAGATATCTGCGATCGCCCGAATGCGACCTTGTTGGTATTGCCGAACGTACTTTTCTTTAAAGCACGGATCTTCGATCGGAATTCCTAAAATTGGTTCGCAATTTTCGCCCACAGATTCCACCACCACCACGCCACTCCAATCCGATTCAAAGCGGTAAAGTACTACTCTGTCTGTTTGCAGAAATTGCCGCACTTCTTGTACTGTGGTATTGAGGACTTCCTCTAGATTTAAAGACTTGCGAATGCGTTGAGCGATCGCTCCTACCAGCAGTTCCCGATCCGCTTGCTGCCGCAATGCTTCTTCAAGTTTTACGTGATAGGTGATATCCATTGCCATACCGATGCAGCCCAAGATTTCACCACTTTGGTTTTTTAGGGGTGTAGCTCGATTTTCATATACCAAGTTTCCAATTTCACAAACCCAGGCAGTTTCTTCACCTGCAAGGACGTGGCTAATTCTGCTGAGAATATCGGGTTCTTGAAGGTAGAGTTCGAGGATCGATCGCCCAATTAATTCCCCAGGTTTTAGATTCAAAGGCTCTAATCCTTTTCCTTCTAAAAGAGCGATCTTACCTTCTTTATCGGTCGCAAATAATATTATCGGTAAATTGGTGACCACAGGCCGCAGCAGTGCTTCGCTTTCGCGTAAAATTGCTTGTGCCTGCTGCCTTTCCAGCGTTTCCCTGTGCAGTTTGTCAATGACTTGTCTCAATTGAGCTCTGTCCACAGCGATTCGGCGTTCGAGCGATTCGTTTACTTGTTGCAGCGCCACTTCTGCTTGCTTGCGATCGCTGATGTCCCGCACTACGCAAACTATTCCCATGCCTGCTTCAATCTCGCTCAAGGATAATTCTTGCCGATACTTGCTGCCATCTTGTCGCAAACCAACCGCTTCACCTCGCCATCGCCCACGTTTTTCCAGAGCAGGCAGAATATACTGCTCAAATATTCTTAGTTCTGCTCGATCGTAGAGAAGTTGCCAATTTTTCCCCATCAGATCTCTGGCACTGTCATATCCATTCATTTGAGCGTAAGCTTCATTTATGTAGATAAATTCCCCTGTAGAATCGAAAATAGCCATTCCATCTGCTGAAGCATTCATTGCCGCAGATTGCGCTTGCATTCTCTTTTTAGCTTTTTGTTGCTCAGTTACATCTACTTGTACGCAAATAAAGTGAGTGATGCGATCGCGCACATCTCGCACTGGCGAAATAGTCAATTCATTCCAAAAAGCACCGCCGTCTTTGCGATAGTTCTTCAATACTACCCGGCATTCCCGCTTGGCTTGCAGCGCCTGTTGGATTTGCGCCAACCCAGATAGGTCAGTGTCCCTGCCTTGTAAAAAAAGGCAGCTTTGTCCCAAAATTTCGTCCAGCGAATAACCTGTAAGTTGCACAAAAGCTGCATTGCAGTAAATAATAGGAAAATCCGGTAAAAGCGCATCGGCAATTACGATACTTGTGCTGGTTGCTGCGATCGCCCGTTCGTATAACTGCAACGTCATCTCGACTGTCTGGCTACTCAAGAACCTTTGACAGGTTTTGCGCGTAGCTAGTTTTGTGTTTTTCATTTAGTCATTGCCTAATTTTTTATTAATACGTTTAAAGATGTCCTCTAATCTAAAGAAAAATTTTATATTTCGGCTCTACCGATAGACAGAATTACTTCCATCTAGATAAAATAACTGAGTGGTAATCTCTCCAAGGCAACGGCTATTTTAAAGAATTAATAAACAATACTTATAGGCGCAAAAAAGCATCTGCGCTCAAAGGGAAAATCGTCCAAAAAAGTTATGTTGAAAAACCTCTGCTCTCCCGCCTCAATTTTTGGCAAGAAACCCAGCTTCTCAGGTCTCGATCGAATTAAAAATTGTGTCAATTTAGATGACAACACTGACTTGGCTATTATTTAAATAGTGAAGTGAAATAAAGAAGGTAATAAAATATGGCTGCCAAAAAGATTTTGATGCTTGTCGGCGACTATGTAGAGGATTATGAAGTGATGGTGCCGTTCCAGGCGCTACAAATGGTCGGACATACCGTTCATGCCGTGTGTCCCGACAAAAAAGCTGGACAAAAGGTACGAACATCCGTGCATGACTTTGAAGGCGACCAAACTTATAGCGAGAAACCAGGTCACAACTTTACTTTAAATGCCAACTTCGATGAAGTGGAACCAGAAAACTACGATGCTTTGGTTGTTCCAGGGGGACGTGCGCCGGAATATATCCGCTTAAATGAAAAAGTACTGGAAATAACTCGTCACTTTGCCCAAACAAATAAGCCTATTGCCGCTATTTGTCACGGATTGCAGCTTTTGGCAGCAGCTGGAGTTTTGCAAGGCAAGAGTTGCACTGCTTACCCAGCTTGCGGCCCAGATGTCACTCTTGCTGGTGGACTGTACGTTAATATTCCGGTTGATGAAGCGATGGTTGACGGTAATCTGGTGACGGCACCGGCTTGGCCCGCTCATCCCCGTTGGTTAGGGGAATTCCTCAAAGTTTTAGGAACTAAGATCGAACATAAGGATATGGTAGCGGTTTAGATGCGAAAAGAAACCCGGTTTCTTCAAGAAACCGGGTTTCTGCGTTGAAGCTACAAAAGCTGAAATCGGTCAGCCTGTTACTCTACTCTGGGACAAGGAACGGGGGGTACAAGAAAACCGCCAGCTTCGACAATAAAGTCATCATAGTCCCTGTCTCTTCCCGGTTTGGGTAGTCCGGTATCGTCCCAGCTGACGCGGACGCCTGTGCGATCGCCCACCTTCCCGTCGGATAGACCACCTTCAGACTGGGCGGAATCTGCATCGGAGCTGCCCAGTTGCTCGAATCTGGTCGAATAAAGTGTGGTTACCAACGTGTTGTTGGGTCGAAAAACCTTCAGGTAGAAAGCGTAAGGGGTATTTGCCTGAAACGTAAACCGCCTGATGGCATCTGGTACGGAGTTACCGGGCGTTCCCAGGAAATCCCTTGGCGTGCCGGTGTCATCTGTGCGTCTTGAGGGATTGTTCAGATCCGAGGTATCGCTGTAGTCATCAAAAGGTTTGACTTCGGCGATCAGATCTGTCATTTGGCGAGTTCTTAAATTGATGACGCCAAAAGTAGACTTGTAGTAGCCGTGGGATTCTCTGAATTCAAATTCGATCAGGGTATCTTCGTTGAATTGGACACCTTGCGATGGAATGCTCTGAGCTTTTACAGGCATTGAGAAAATGCCGATCGCTCCGGCGACGATCGCTCCCATCAGCAACTGCACCCCAACAGTGCGATCGCTTTTACCCTTTTTTTGGATCATAGTTTTCTTACTCCTCCTCACTCACCTTGAAACCTAGAAGTTGCCAGCCTAAGCAGAGATTTACCAAATCTTCCGAGATGGACTTGCCTGTCCTATTCCCTGCAATCGATCCTGCAAGCTATCTCGCTCATTTCGCAACGCATTGAGCCGCTGACACGCAGCCGGGTATTCGCCTGCCACATTTTGGGGGGTTCGCAAATACTGTCGGGGGCCACCGGGATTTGGCGGTGCGGCTTCGACTGCTGCCAAACAACCGTTATAGGCTTGTTCGGCTTCATCGTTGAACCTTCTGACTCGATCGACTAAATCGGGATCTAAGCGAACGCCGCGACGACCGAATTGGGGTGAGGTGTTGTTCCAGTAATTAGTTCCTGTAATGTCGGGAACGTGATCTGCCTTAGCAGGAGTAGTCGTTAGTGACCCGGCAATCAGAGATAGACCGACGACCCAAACAAAAGATTTAATTGTCCGCATGATTGTTGCACCTCCTACTTAAAACTGAAATGAAATTCCAGAGCCTAACACAAATCGCGGGTCGTCACCTCTACCGGCTAAGTCGCGCACGGCGGGAGTAATTACCCAAGGAATGCCTTTAAAGGGTGCGATCGAAAAGCCCAATGCTAGGTCTGTTCCTGTCCATTCAGTAATAAAGCTGATCGGTCGGACAAGTCGGAAGGCTACGTTACCAAAAAAGTTGGGATCGTTATCATCAGCATCGATCGCACCGTTCGAGCGAAACTGTCCGTCGCCTACTCCCACCGTAACTGCGAGGCGACTGAAAGGATCGCGAATCGATTCTCGCGTCCGAAAGATTTTTGTAATTACGCCGTAGCGGGAATGTTCAAAGTCATGGCTGCCGATATTGATCAAGCCGTTATAGCCAGCTGCTACCGATAGACTTTGGCTCAAGCGACGATGCACTTTTAAGTTAAAGCCGCCTTCGCCAAAATCATCTTCATCGTTGAAATTTTCAAAGGCGTAGGATATTTCCACCCCAACTAATCGATCGGCATCGCCTAAACCGATACCAACGCCAACATTGCCGTTATTATCATCGTCATCGGATCTCGTGGTGTTTTGATAAGTGCCGCCGAGAAAGAAGGTGTTTCGATCCGCACCAAAGCCAACGGGAATGTAGATACTCAAGCCAGGGGAAGATTCAAATTCATCTTCTACTTCGGGTACGGAGAGAGGGGCAATCTGTCGCGGACGAGGGCAGTTCCTGGAACCTTGAGCCACTTGGGTTGTGGAGTTAGAGGCTGTAGGGTTCTGTGTCGTTTGCGAACCGCAATAATTGGTTTGATTTTGACTTTGGCGATCGTTCAGTACTTGGTTGACATCCGCGTTTATGGATGACTGGGAAACGAAGTTATTGGCTCGCAGGGCTGCCGCACCTGGGTTTTCCGTCACAAGCAATTCCGTTGCTTCGGACTGCTTAGCGCTTGCGGGAGATGACTGAGCGATGATGTTATTTGTCGGTTGTGCGATCGAGCTTAATTCTGCTTCGAGTTGCTTTGTCACCTCTATTTGAGAGTTGCTATCGTTCTCAATTTGGGCAACTAGCTGCGCCAGAGATGGCGCTGTTACAGTTTCCGGTGCGGCGTAAGCACCAGATGGAGGAGCGTGCGTACTCTGACTGGGACTGGCTTCTGCACTCAAAGCCCCAGCTGCCAGAGCAGCTAACGTACATACAGCAAGAGTGGATAAACGCATATAAGTAGTCTCACAAAACTCACACCAACAGCAATCCCGGTAATGCCACCCTATATTCCCAAGGTTTAGCGCCTTGAGAATGTCAAAGTCAGCTACCCCGATCCTTTATCTATTATTGAGCGATATGCCCAATTGCTGCCAAGATATCTCGCTCTATTGCTAACTATCTTACTATCTCTTGCGACAGCTCGTAAAGCAACTGTCAATAGAAAACATTAAGGGAATCCGGAATCGACGGACGATTCCAACAAAGATTTAGTTCCTTTCGGATATAAAGTTGCGGCGTCGAATATTGACAAGCAAATTAGGGCGTCGGGCGATCGGGAAAGTCAGTAGCTCCAAAAAATGTTAATCACCCTTATGCTAATTTCCCAACCTCACTATAAATTCAGCCTTTGGGATGATGTAGTAAATCAGTTGTTTAGGGATAATTTTCATCAAAAACAACTTTTCAAAAGTTCTACATCTACAGGTTGAGCATTTATTTTTTACTCGATCGACCCACAGGTGGATAACTCGATATTCTCGTTAACAATGCTGGCGAACAACATCCGCAACAAAGTATTGAAGATATCAGCGCCGAACAGTTGGAACGCACTTTCCGCACTAACATCTTTTCGATGTTTTATTTGACGAAAGCAGCACTTAAGCATTTGAAAGAAGGTAGCGCGATTATCAACACTACTTCGGTGACTGCTTATCAGGGAAATCAGCAGTTACTCGATTATTCTTCTACTAAAGGGGCGATCGTCGCCTTTACGCGATCTCTCTCTCAATCTTTGGTAGAAAAGGGTATTCGCGTTAACGGCGTGGCACCAGGCCCAATTTGGACACCTTTGATTCCCTCCACTTTCCCAGAAGAAAAAGTTGCCACTTTTGGTAAACAAGTACCCATGCAGCGTGCCGGACAACCGGAAGAAGTTGCGCCTTGTTATGTGTTCTTGGCGTCAGATGACTCTTCTTATATGAGCGGTCAGATTTTGCATCCCAACGGTGGCGAAATCGTTAACGGTTAAACAGTTGGGATAAAGTAGGGTGGGCAATGCCCACCCTACAACTACGGAAATTCAACGACTGGCAGCTTCTGAAATATCATCCTGTAACCTGCTTTTAGTATCTTGAAATTCCTCAGCAACTTGGTTCAATTCTGCTTCGCTCATGTACTCGCTCACTTGCGGCAATATTTCGCTTTCTTCTTCCTCTACATGATGCAGAACCTCTTCTTTTAATTGTCTAATTTTTTCCTTAAATTCAGGTGAACTGGGACTGAGAGATTTAATTTCCTCCAGCAATATCTTAGCTTCATCGTGTTCTTCTTCTGCTTCTTCAACCAAGTCCTCAGTTTCTTGATGGTCGCGCATTGCCGGATACAAGGTTAACTCTTCCGCTTGGGCGTGTACGTTTAACTCTGTGTAAAGTTCGTTGAAGTATTCGTAGAGTTTATCGGGGTCTTCCGTTTTCTCAATTTGTGAGAAAATTTTTTCGACTTTGCGATGATCTGATTTGATTAATTCAACAGCGTCCATTTTGATTGCCTCCTGAAAAAGTAAGTGTAACTCTTTTGAGCATCGCATATAAAAAATAGTCAATTCATCCGTCTCTCGACTGAGTGTAAACGCCTGTATTCGGTAAATATTTTTGGTAATTACTAAGATTTTTATAACCTTAAAAAATCTAGGAGGTTACGTTTTAAGCCCTCCTAGACAGACTACCACAACCATTGCTAAAACTAACAATCTCTGGTTTATTAAATCCAGGAAGCTGACTTTTTAGCATTCCTAGATTTAATAGAGTTTCAACAGACTACTACTTCATGGAAGCAGCCATTTTATCTTGGATCTTGCTCTTGGCTGTCTTGAAATCTGTAGCCATTTGTTCCTGTTGCTGTTCGCTGAAATTGTCGTTGATTTTCCGGAACATTTCGTTTTCTTCTTGCTGGACGTGGTGCATCACAGCATTCATCAGCTGTTTAACTTCGTCTTTGAAGTTAGGTGAAGAGGGGCTGATAGACTTAATTCGTTCCAGCAGCTGCTTCATTTCAGCTTGTTCTTTATACAGATCGTCTGTCTTTTCGTAGTAAGAACGTACTGCTGGGTAAACAATTTGTTCTTCAGCTTCCGAGTGAGCGCTCAAATCCTTGTAGATTTGGCCGAAATATTCTTGCAGCTTTTGAGGATCGTTAGTAGATTGAACTTGAGCGAACAGAGTATTCACCTTGGTGTGATCCATTCTGATCAGCTCTTGAATATTCATATCGCTCTTGCTGCGAGTGACAACGCTACCCGCAACGCCTGTGAAAGCAGCGATCGCATCTTGAACGCGAGCCCAAATGCCTTGATCCGGATCTTTACCGGTCAGTTCGCGAGTGCCCAGAATTTCCAGAATTCCTTTGAGTTGCTCTTGATGAGCGCGGTTCTCAAAGTTGACCGTGTTCAAAGGAGTGATAGCGGCTTCCACATCAGCACCAACAACTTGGGCGGCTTTGTGAACCAGCAAACCTTTCATCACTTGACCGTGCTTGAGCAGTTCGTGATGGGCGAACTTTTCATACAAAGTTAACTCAGAACCTTGCATCAATTTCTGAGTCTTTTCGATCATTTCCTGGGTGGTTTCTTTCGGGTCTCCCTTGACACCGTACTGAACAATTACAGTGTCCAAAACACCGAGGTTTTTCTGGTCGTCATTGAGCATATCTCGCAGGCGATCGCATATTTCTTGATCCCCACATTGATTCAGCAGCAATTGCTCGTTACTAATGAGCAAGTTTTGCAATGCTTTGATGTCA
Source organism: Aerosakkonema funiforme FACHB-1375 (assembly GCF_014696265.1). Lineage (GTDB taxonomy): Bacteria > Cyanobacteriota > Cyanobacteriia > Cyanobacteriales > Aerosakkonemataceae > Aerosakkonema > Aerosakkonema funiforme_A. Next base: position 9,148 of record NZ_JACJPW010000040.1, read on the forward strand.
GCTAATTTAACTGCAATAGCTGTACGCTTGGTGTCGTCAAGAGTCGATACCATCGTTTGTTCTCCTCTTATTATCGTGTTATTGTGCGATTGAATCTTATACGAGAATCACACAATATTGAATGTCAGCCATCTCTCTTTTGACTGAATTATCATTCAATTACCATAAGTCTTAATCCATATAAACATTTAGTGATAATTTAGTTGAAATCACACTATTTAAGCAAGTTCCTAAAGTGCTAGATCGCAGCCTGAGAGTACCTTTAGTTTAAGTTTCTACTTATAGATAGATAAACGTCATGTATTTTCTCCATCGCCAGACAGATACGCTATCGATCTCTATAGAATAAATTGACTCAATGAAAGGGAAAAAGGAGATAAAGGAGTGAGGCCATAACAGTCTGGACTGGGGTGGTGTTGATGCAATTCGTCCGAAATAAAATTACCCAGTCCGAACAAGTTAATTAAGCCGATATAAAGAAAATCTCCTGAGAAATTATCTACATTAGCAACGTTAAAAAACGAGAGAAACCGACATGACACAAACTCCAAATCTCCCCCCGTTAATTGAAAGCGATGAGACGGATTATCGCGATAGCGGGGTAACAAGTACAGTAGCGATCGCAGGTCATCCCCTCCATCCACTGATCGTTACTTTACCAATAGCTTTTCTAGTGGGAGTAGCGGCAACTGACTTGGTATATTGGTGGACAAAAGATCTCTTCTGGGCGCGGGGTTCTTTTTGGCTAATCGTCGCTGGTTTAGCGATTGGCATACTAGCAGCAATCACCGGCTTGATGGATTTCCTAAAAATTGAACGAGTCCGCAAGCGCAGCGCAGGTTGGGCGCATATGCTACTCAATGTTGTAGCTATTCTCCTAACAACTGTCAACCTCATTCTGCGTTGGGGCAACTACGCAGGCGCAATTTTACCTACAGGACTGATTATTTCCATATTCGTAGCTACCCTTCTCGGTTTTTCCGGTTGGTACGGTGCCGAATTAGTCTATCGCCATAAAGTTGCTGTAATTGGCTACGGCGACGCACGCAGATAATTACTCCTTTCCCGATAAAATCTGTGAAACCGCTCTAGCAGCAGAGGAGAAAAAAATTCGTAGTTTGGGTTGAGGTATGAAACCCAACTAAAGCGTTGGGTTTCGCTTCACTCAACCCAACAAATCAAAAAAATGACTTTTGACTTTTGACCTTTCCCATAGCTATACCTGTCTGAGCGATAATTGAGAGCGGACAGGTTTTTGTTTTTCCCTAAATGCTTCAAAAAGCAACTCTTCGTCAGCTAACAATCCTCTCTCTCATCATCGTCACGCCGCTGGGCTTTTTATCAAAATACTACAAAGGCCCAGGCGATTGGTGGTTCAATGACTATGGCGGTGGCGTTCTTTACGAAATCTTCTGGTGTTTATTCGTATTTTTACTCATCCCAAACCGCCCAGCGCTGGTTAAAATACCAATATGGGTATTCATAGTTACTTGTATACTCGAAATTCTACAACTTTGGCATCCGCCGTTTTTACAAGCCATCCGCGCCCAGCTTTGGGGGAAATTGCTGCTGGGAACAACCTTTGTCTGGTGGGATTTTCCCCATTATGCGATCGGCTCGCTCGTCGGTTGGTTATGGTTGCGACAATTGTGGAGATTGCACGTAGCAAAAAAGAGACAAAATGAAAAAACAAGTTAAAGTCAAACCTAATTCAAAACAGCAAAAAATTGAAGAAGCCGCAGATGGAAGTTTATCGGTACATTTGAAATCGCCGCCCGTAGATGGCAAAGCTAATGAAGAGTTGATTAAAGTCTTGGCAGAAAAGTTTGATGTACCCAAATCCAAAATCACCATCAAGTCAGGTTTATCCTCAAAAACCAAGCTAGTCGAAATAGATACAGAACAGTAGGGTGGGCAGTGCCCACCATCTCAACTTAATTAATAATTACACACCACTCCACTATGATGAAATATTTGAAATTATCTCTATCTGTAATAACTTTAATCTTTGGCTCTACTGGGATTAATTTACAACAAGTTAAGAGCCAAGTCAACTACAGTAACAGTAACGCAACAGTAACAGAGTTGTTGCAATCTAAATATTGCCCAAGTTGCAATTTACAAAATGCTAATCTGAGAGGTGCTAGCTTGACAGGTGCGAACCTGGAAGATGCCAATCTCAGTAACGTCGATTTGAGCAATGCTAATTTGAGCGGGGAGTTAGTTCAGTTTAGGTGCGGAAATGGCCTGGAATTAGTACCGTCAAATTTAAGAGGTGCTAACCTCAGCGGTGCGAATTTGGAAAATGCTAACCTCAAAAATGCCAACTTGGAAAACGCGGATCTAAGAGGCGCTAATCTAAGAGGTGCTAACTTGGAAGGCGCTAATCTCAAAGGTGCCAGTCTGGAAGGCGCAATGGGAATAGAACAAAGAGAATATCTTATCAAACGGGTAAATGTCATTTTAGAAAAAATAGGTAATAAAGGTAATAAATGTGGCAATAAGTAGAGAAATTTGTTAAAATAAATAGACAAACTTTCCCTAAAGATATGTGCGGAAGATTTAGCTTTACTCAGCCAGATGAGATAGTAGCCCAGCTATTCCACCTATCCTCTGTTCCGAACTTATCGCCAAGATATAACATTGCACCAACGCAATCAGTACCGACAGTTCTGGTAAATTCTGAGGATAAAGAACGGGAATTAAAAATGTTGCGTTGGGGTTTAATTCCATCTTGGGCTAAAGATATTAAAATGGGCGCTAAGCTGATTAATGCGCGGGCAGAAACTGTGGCCGAGAAGCCAGCTTTTCGTTCGGCTTTTAAGCATCGGCGCTGTCTGGTTTTGGCAGATGGTTTTTATGAATGGCAACAACAAGACGGAAAAAAGCAACCCTTTTATTTCCGCTGGGAAGATGGCAAACCTTTTGCGTTCGCTGGATTGTGGGAACGCTGGGAAAAAGGGGAAGGTGATGCGATCGCATCTTGTACGATCCTGACGACAGAGGCAAATGACCTCATGCGCCCGATACACGATCGAATGCCTGTCATCCTCGACCCCAAAGACTACGAAACATGGCTAGATCCGCAAGTGCAAAAACGCGAAACACTAGAATCGCTTTTGCAACCTTATCAGTCAGAGGATATGACCGTATATCCGGTTAGCACAAAAGTGAATAACGCCAGAACTGATAGTCCCGATTGTATCAAGCAGGCGTGAGGCGATGACCGCAATGGGTGCAAAAGCGATCGCTTTCACTCACCTGCTTACCGCATTGCGAACAAAAACGCCCAGTTGAGGATTTTTCTTCCCCTATAGAACCCATCCGCAACTGCATATTTCCCATTCGCATTTCCATATTGGGTGACATTCGCATTTCCATGTCACCCATTCGCATCGGTTCCATAGGTTTCATCGGTTCCATAGGCTTCATCGGTTGCATTGGCGACATCGACTGCTGAGGACTTTTTTCTACCTGCTGAAGCGGTACAACTTCCGCATTATTGAGAGAGGGAATTTCATTGAGGGTACTGATTCCATTCACTTGCAAACGCACAAAACGAGAACCTTCCGTCGCCTCAATTTGCAGGATAAAACCGGCGGGGTTGCGGAATAAAACTGGCGGCTTCGTCCAAGTGCCCGTTGAAAAGCTAGTGCTTTGGCTTTGCTGCTGTCCCGAACTGCTGCTAATGAGGGTAATTGCTGTTTGCGTACCGTGATTTTCGACGTAAACTTGTTGACCGCTACTCAGGTTAGCTAAGTAAACTACCATGATTTTGAAGAGAAATATTAATTAATTATCATTGTATAACTTTTTTGCTAGCTCTGGTGTTAATTTTTTGGCATTTACGTTGTTGCGCTTCAGCCCTCAATTTGTACGTTGTTGGGCTTCAGCCCTATAGCGCGGCATCGCAACAACGTACCTAAGAATAACTATCAATTTTAATTAAGTAAAAAACATATAGGCTATATAATAGGATAAAAACAGAGGTTTAGTTATGCCACAGCAATTACTAAAACGACTATTTACCGTCAAAGAATATCACCTGATGGTTGATGCTGGTATTCTCAAAGAAGACGATCGCGTAGAACTTATCAAAGGAGAAATTATTCAAATGTCACCGATTGGAAGATTTCATGCTGCTTGTGTAAAACGATTAATTAGACTCTTTTCTCAATCGTTAGGTGAAGTGGCTATAGTTGGTGCCCAAGATCCAGTAGAATTAGACGACCTCTCCGAACCTCAGCCTGACATAACATTGCTGCAACCGAGAGCAGATTTTTACGAATCTGGGCATCCAGAAACACAAGATATCTTATTAATTATAGAAGTGGCAGATACCACAGTTGAATCCGATCGCGAAGTAAAAATTCCCCCTTACGCAGCTAGCGGTATTGTCGAAGTTTGGCTGGTAAACCTTCCGGCAGAATCTATCGAAGTTTATCGACAACCTTCAGCGAATGGTTACCAAAACGTGCAGGTATTTCAGCGCGGGCAATCTATTTTTGTAGCAGCTTTTAACGATGTTAATTTTACAGTTGATGAAATTTTGGGATAATCACTTCGTAGTAAGGACTGTAGTCCTTAGCGAGGCGGACATCAGGACTGAAGTCCTTACTACAAACAGTTAAAAAAATAGGGAGTTAGTTATGCCACAGCAATTGCTAAAAAGACTATTTACCGTCAAAGAATATCACCTCATGGTTAATGCTGGTATTCTCAAAGAAGACGATCGCGTAGAACTTATCAAAGGAGAAATTATTCAAATGTCACCGATTGGAAGATTCCATGCTGCTTGTGTCGATCGACTAATTGAGTTATTTATTTTGCGCCTGGGGTCTTTGGTAAACGTTCGCGGACAGAACCCAGTCGAATTAAATGATAACTCCGAACCACAACCGGATTTAGCATTACTGCGAAGACGCGCAGATTTTTACGAATCCGGACATCCACAAACACAAGATATCTTATTAATTATAGAAGTGGCAGATACCACAGTTGAATCCGATCGCGAAGTAAAAATTCCCCTTTACGCAGCTAGCGGTATTGTCGAAGTTTGGTTAGTCAATATTCCCGCAGAATGTATCGAAGTTTATCGACAACCTTCAGCGAACGGTTATCAAAGCGTGCAGATATTTCAGCGCGGGCAATCTATTTTTATAGAAGCTTTTCCCGATGTTAGTTTTACAGTTGATGAAATTTTGGGATAGGCGATTCAGCGATTTGATTTAGGGACGAAGTATTGCTGCCAAAATTTATAATGGGTAGCGATAATTCAGATGTAGTAATGCTTCGCCAGCCCCAACGACAATTGATAAATAAAGCAGGGCTTAGGCAAATAAAACCGATTTGTATGAAAGCCTAATCTAACAACTCCACTTGAGCTTGACTGTGATAAAAAGTAGTAACTTTTGCCAAATTTTGCTAAAATATCCGGTGAGAACAATATACCTACGAGTTACGATCGTCTAGGAAACTATTTACACCTATTTCTCAACCAAACTTTCTTGGCCTACGACAACACTTGCAAATATCTGGCCGAAAAATTCCCAGCCGCCTTCGTCCAATGGCTGCTATCACTCGATCGGCCCACCAGGATTCAGGTTCTCAAAACTGAACTCATTCAAGAACCCATCCGCGCTGATTCTCTGGCTTTCCTACAAGCCGATAACGAAATTCTACATCTGGAATTTGAAACCCTACCCTACTCCGACCCTCCCATTTCGTTCAGAATGCTTGACTACTACGTTAGGCTCAAGCGTCAATACTCCTGTTCCATCCATCAAGTAGTAATCTTTTTACAGCAAACAGCCTCAGAACAAGTTTTTGTATCCGATTATACAGACGAAAATACCCTACATCGCTATAGAGTTATTCGCCTGTGGGAACAAGACCCCGCTTTACTGCTATCTGTCCCCGGTTTGCTGCCATTGGCGACATTAGCTCAAACTAACTCGCCGCGCACTTTGCTAGAGCAAGTGGCTAATCGGATTGCTACAATTGAAGAACCCGATCGACAAGCCGATCTACTCGCTTGTTCGCAAGTCCTCGCAGGTTTGAGGTTTGAAAAAAACTTAATCAGACAACTATTTAGGAAGGAAACTATGCGGGAGTCTGTCATTTATCAAGAAATTCGCGAAGATGGTCTGCTTGAAGGAAGACAACGCGAGGCACTGTCTTTTGTCACTCGCCAATTGACTCGACGACTTGGTACGATCGCACCTGAAATGCAAACACAAATTCAGACCTTATCCGTAGAAGAATTAGAAAATTTAGGAGAGGCACTTCTGGATTTTTCCGAACCAGGAGACTTAGCTAATTGGTTGAATGAACGCTAGGCAAATCCCCGACTTCTTCAAGAAGCCGGGGATTTAGCGTTATCTGTTTAAAACTTTACCAGGTACTTTAAGGAAAGTTAACCCATGACCGTTGATGAAGCTCTCGCGATCGCAGAAACTGTCCTCGATGGCGAAGGCTTAAACGACGTGCAAGAACTCATCTTTAAACAATGTTGGTCAGGCAGATGCTCTTATGAGGAAATTGCTAAACTCTCCAAGTATGATGATGAATATATAAAATACGTGGCTGCTAAACTTTGGAAACAACTCTCAGACGCTTTTCAGGAAAAAGTAAAAAAGAATAATTTACAGTCTGTTTTTAAACGATACTTGCGACGAAATCAAATAACTTTGCATCGAACTCAGGAAATAGAAGTAAACCTCAATGGTGCTAATCTGACGGGAGCAACATTAAATTTAGCAAGTTTAAGTGGAACAAGACTATTATTTACAAACTACTTTAGTGAAGCGAATTCATCTCAGGAAGATTTAGAACAAGCATTATTATCCGATCGTAGCACAGACTCTTCAGAAGAAATCATCCTATCTGAAGAAGATCGGCGGAAAACTGACTCTAACCTAGAAGAAAAAATCTATTGCTGGAATGATTTACATTTTTACTATGAAGAACAAATAAAAATAGCCGAAGCACTCGATCGGGCCAACATTCTCTTTTTCCCCAACCCCAAAGCACGCCTCACCACACCAGAAGGCAGACAAAATCAAGAACCCAACTTCCTAATTTTCCATCAAGGCAAATGGGGTATTCTGGAATTATCACATCCCGATCAACCAAAAGCTGAAGAACGCGATCGCCTTTTTGAAATTCACGGTATCCGCATCATCCAATATTTCGACTTTAACAGGTGTAGCCAAGAACCCGATCGCGTTGTCCAAGAGTTTCTGGATATTTTGAGTCAGGGATAGAGCTAGAGATGGCCCAACTTAGGGAGGGGATGACAAGTGCGATCGCATTCTCTGATGAGTATATCTGCTTAGCCAGCTTCGTCAGTAGCCTGTGGAGTGTAACCGATTTGTCAACCGTATTTTTAATGATTAAGTTGTATGAAAATTTGCAAAAACAGATCTCCGTACCGATCGCCCTCAACCAAGCCCAAATCTGGCTGCGCGATGTCAGCAAGAAAGAATTTTTACAGTGGACTAATCGCCTCAATTTAGGTAACAATTGGATAGAGGAAATCCAAGCTAAACTGAAAGTGTTCAACTTGGATGAAGCACCTTTCGCCCATCCCGTTTACTGGGCTGCTTTCTGTGCCATTGGGCAATAAAACCGATCGCGCTTTATATCAAATTAACCGACGAAAATGGATCAAACTATTCCCGCTTTACTGCAAGTATTCAAATCTACCCCTACCCTGTTTCCCGCTAAAACCATCCAAGATTTAGATCGCAAACTAGCTGGTTTGGAAAACGAAAATATCCATATTGTCACAAAAGAAATCAAGGAATGGGTTAGCAAACAAACTCGCCCAATCAAAGAAAATGTGACTCTTTTCGCCCAATCTTTTAGAGAAATCAAAAATGTGCGTAAAGTGGAAGCCTCGGAAGAAGAAATGCTGCAAAACCGCTTCCGAGAATTGCGAGACGCGGTGAAAAGTAAACTCAATCCACCGCAAACATCCCAAACTAATTCGTAGGCGTTCATTGTTCGTTTCTACGATTTAACCAAAAATGATATCATGTCCGCTAGCTTCGGGAAGAGTAAAAATCGATCGCAGATGACACAGGATAAACGCAGATAAATTTCCTGGGAAGTTTTTACACGACTGATGCAACCGGACTTGATACGAACAATGAACAATGACAATTATGAAACGTCAAGTCTACGCCCCAAACATCCACCTTTTCGCCTACGATTTGCAGAGTGAGAAAAAGCTATATCTCCTCTACGCAAAGGTAGATGAAATATTAGCAAAGTTAAATATCCAAAATTTCAATTTGCCGCAGCGCATTGATTTACAAAAAGAACCGGAACGCTTGCGCGTAGACTTACTCAAAAATGAGGAAATCGCCAAAAACGATAATATTTCCCCACCATTTCAAGGCAAATTTACCTTGGATGAAAAATCGCTAAATTTTGAAGGTTTCGCCTATCCGCTGCGAATTCAAGATAGTTACAGCTTAGCTTTAAATATTCGCATTCCGGAAAAAGATGAGAAGGATAATGATACTGAGTATGTAGATACGGCGCTGCTATCTCAGTTTAATCCAGATGATTGCTTGCTACCAAATTTTATCGCCAGTTCGCTCGGTCAAACTCTCCTGATTACAGCTTGGGTAGCTGAGGATAAACGAGATTTATTTCCCGATTATTTGGAATTGGTATTTGAAGAAAGTAGCGGTAAGGGTTCATACTTAAGAGATTTGGCGCAGGAATGTCTGGAAGCTTTTATTCCAGATCGAGAAAAACAACCTTCATTTCATCGAGAAGGACAACTATTTGGCAGTCCGATTTATGAATACGGTATATTAGGGGATAAAACTCCCTACCAACACATCCTTGTCTGGCTATTCTGCAACAAAGAAACTGATAAAAAATTTTCAGAATGCTATCAGGATTTAATCGATTTATTCTGTCACAGAAATAAGATAATTCAATCCTATCGCGATAGCCGACAAGTTTACAAAGCTCTGGATATCATCTACAATAAAATAGAGCAAGAAATCGATGCAGTAGAAAATATCACAAAACCAGACAGTTTAAGCGAAGACGATTTGAACAAGTTGCAGCAAAAACTGAAAATCCTTGCCAAATCAGCCTCCGAATACACTCGTCTGTTGCGCGACTTGGAAGAACAGCGCCACACGATCGCAATCAACACCCGCAATTACGGCGAAAAGCTCAAAAAAATTAAAGTTAAAATAGAGAAAGATAGCAATTTTTGGTTTGGCAACGACCTATCTTTCTTAGAAAGCTTTCTCAGCGGCAATTGTCGCCGATTTCAATCCCAAATTAAAGCAAATCAGGGATATTTTGTGCCAGGAGAAAAATTGCTCGATCGCGCGATCGCCTCCATTCGCGGTATCGTCGAAATAGAACAAACGCGGATCGATCGTCAGCTAGCCAAAGCCGATAAAGGTTTACAAAACGAAATACAAGCCATTGGGATTGCGATCGGTGCAGGTGCGATAATGGCTTCTACTTCAGGATTAATCACACAACCTTGGCAAACTCCTTCCCTTTCTCGTCCGCTGCATCCTTTCCTGACAGCCTTTTTTCTCAGCGTTATATTTGCTGTAGTAGCCGGATGGGGTGTGCGCCTCTGGCAAAAAACAAAAGATTAGGACTTACGCAAAGAAACCGGGTTTCTAGGAAAAATGGTAGGTTTCACTGTGAACGATCGACGAAGAAACCCGGTTTCTAGCCCCAGCGTGCGTAAGTCCTAAAGATAAACAAAATTAACTCTAAAATCGCACATATCTTGTGCCAATTGCAAAACCGTCCCAACATAACAAGAGTTATCAATCCTTGGAAAGCCCCAGTTATCGTTGAACGCACAGATTTTCTAAGATTCACTTAACAAAGTGTCACTTAAAATCTATCTACCACAAGAAATAATTAGAAGATCGTGAAAACAAGCTAATAAGCAAAGAGATTTTATCCTACCACTGGAAGCCTTTATGCCACAACCACCAATTATTCCACAAAAAGATACCGCCGCTTGGATTATTCAAGTTTGGGCTTCTTTTGTTCTTTCCGTCTCCGCAACTTCCGTCGGGATAATTTACCTACCTGTAGATGGCTGGGTAAAAGGTTATATGGGTATGGGTTTACTATTTTCAGTTGGCTCCACTTTTACTTTAGCCAAAACCACCAGAGATAATTATGAAGCAACAAAACTAACGGCTAGAATTGATGAAGCTAGAGTCGAAAAAATACTCAGCGAACACCATCCTCTTAAATAGGGGCTAGGGACTAGGGGTTAGAGGCTAGAGAAGAGGGGAGAGTGGGAGTCAAAAGTCAAAAGTCAAAAGTCAAAATTTCCCCTCTTCCCTAATCCCTAATCCCTAGCCCCTAATCCCTCTTCCCTAGTCCCTAATCCCTAATCCCTAGCCCCTCCTAATTCGGTACGCGCTTCATACCTCGCAACCAACGATAGGGATAATATAAAGGTACGAGAAATGGGTGAGGAATGTTGTAGCGTTGCTGCATATATTCGCGAGTTGGAAATAGAGTATCCCAAGCAATACGCAAACCTTGACGCCAATCTTTAGTACCTGCTAAATCAGCAAACAAACGCAAAGCCATAGTTTGATGTTGCCATGAATAAGTCCGTACTTCATCGCGTGAAGGTTGCAAAGCACGCAATTTTTCCAGAACTTCCGCAGGAATAGGAGCATTCCACTCATCAGCAACGCGCAGTAACATTTGTTGTACTGACAAATCCAATTTATATTCTTTAGCCTTAGAAATGATTTTTTCCCAATCTATCTGTTCTTTATAAAAATCTATAACAGCAGCGATATCGTGCAACCACAGCAAACTTTTACCACCGTGATGTAACATCAAATGAGCGCATAAATAAACCACTTGCGCTTCGCAACCCAACACAAACGCTGGTGCTAAACTAATCTTAGCAGGCAAAGAAGTTTCCCAAAACCAATCTGTTGTAAACGTGCGTTGATAGTAGACAGGAGCGAGCAGCCGCCAGTGCAAATCGATAACAATATTTACAAGTCCCTCCTTACGAAAAATCTGTTCATTGCGGAAATCTTCCGTAAAGCCAGTCTGCATATCCACATAGGCAGGTTTGTAGCCCAAATTCGCCAAAATTTGTCTAGTCGTTGGCAAATCTTGCGGGTGAATAAGTAAATCGACATCGCTCATCGATCGCGCTGCAATATCGCCATAAACCATATCAGCTAAAGCCGCACCTTTGATAACCATAACATCTACTCCCACAACTGCCAGCTTTTGCAGCACATCACCCAATTCCCGCAACATCAGTGCATTACGACAAGCATTGTGATAGTAAGCTTTACGCCAAACTTCTTCTACTGATGTCGGAACTACATCTTGTCCGCGTACAATATGATAAAGCAAGGGTGCCAGAGCCTCAGCATCGATAATTTTATGCAAATTTTGCCAATTAATATCGTTATTAGAAACTATTTCTCGTGCTGCCTGTAATGCCTCCGAGTTCGAGCGTCCGCGTAAAATAAAAAGTAGAAATTTTTCATAGTTCATAGTTGATATTTCATTGCTATTTATCAATATTTATGAACGCAATTAGCTATTAACATTGATTTGTGCCTGCCATGATTGAGCATACAGTTTTCCCAGAACTAATAACTCATCGTGGCTACCTGATTCTACAATTTGACCGTCTGCCATTACGTGAATAATGTCAGCACGTCTGGCTATAGTAAAGCGATGAGTGATAATAATTGCTGTCCGAAAGAGCGCCAACTGCCGAAATCTTTCCATCCAATCTGCTTCAGCCCAGGAGTCCATTGCGCTAGTCGGCTCATCTAATATAATTAAAGGAGCCTGACGCAGAAAAGCTCTCGCTAAGGCAATCCGTTGCCATTCGCCGCCGCTGAGTTCCGTACCACTTTCAAACAATTTGCCTAACAAAGTATGGTAACCTTTTGGCAAGCGATCGATAACTTCCTCCGCACCCGCCCCTCGCGCAGCATCGATAATTTCAGACAAACTAGCAGACGCCGTGACATCACCAAAACCAATATTTTCAGCCACGCTAGCATTGTAGCCAACTGGTTGTTGAAATAAAACAGTAATTAATCGTCGCAGGTGTTGGATAGGAAATTCCCGCAAATCTACATCATCCCATTTAATATTACCCTCTTGCGGATCGTACAATCGACATAGCAATTTCAGCAGCGTACTTTTACCAGCACCATTAGCACCGACGATCGCCACAATTTTACCAGCCGGAATAGCAAGATTGAAGTTTTGCAAAGCTGCCTTTTGGCTACCCGGATAGCGAAAGGTAACTCGATCGAAACAGATTCCCCGTTTCAAGCTTGTGGGTGTCATTCGCGCTGACGGAGAGTCGATCGTTTGCGGTGGTAATTCCAGAAACTCGAACAAGTTGCCCAAAAACAGCATATTGCTGTAAATTTGGCCTAAATTTCCCAAAAGACTTCGCATGACATTCTGACCGCGATCGAATGCCTGGTAGAATAGAGCTAAATCGCCCAGCGTTACCCTGCCCAGAATAGCTTGCCACACCATCCAAGCGAGAGCAACTGCGGTAAGCACTAGCGCGATCGCACTTGCACCCAAATTCGCCAAACTCTCATTCCTAGCTAATTGCACCCGTTCCGAACGTAACTTTCGTCGTAAAATCCGATAAGCAGATTTAAAATGTTCTCCTAAGCCAAACAAGCGCAATTCAGCCGCATACTGCATTTCTGTCAGCAGCCAATAATAATACCAGCTGCGACGTTCGTCAGCAGTTGTCCGCAGCCACCATTGATAATTTTCGTTGCTGTAGCGCACAACAACATAAAAGGCAGGCAGAGTGCTGATTAGCAGCGCTAGAGGTAACCAAATACCGAAGCGCGTCAGCACCACTGCCATTGCCATCAGGGTTATACTATTTTGCAGCAAATTGCCACCATTTTCCAGTAACGTCACCGGGCGAAAATAAGCATCTTGGCGGGCGCGATGCAAGCGATCGTAATATTCTGGTATTTCGTAAAAAGCGTAATCGATCGCGATCGACTTTTCGTGAATAAGATTAGATATATAATCTCTGACTAATTCTGATTGAACAGTGCGAACCCAGTTTAACAAACTACCAAGTATCTGAGATAATAGTATAATACTGCCTATTAAGGCAACTAACATCAGGGAAGATCGCACTTTTTCCCAGTTAGCACCCGCACCTAAAGCTGGCACCAAATTATCTATAAGTTGCTGAGTTAAGTAAACTGTCACTACTGGTAATAATCCCTGCACTACCAACAGTATTGCCCACACAATAGTCCACTTTTTAGCAGCTGCCCACACTAACATCAGACTTCGCAGTAAATAAGGCAACTGACTCAAACCACCCTTTAACTTAATCTTTAAATGTCTCAAACTTTTCATTTTATAGCTTTAATACTTCATCTGCGTTTATCTGCAATCGTAAAATTCTAAAACTTACTTTAGATATCGGCTTTTATTCCCTATTTACTATATTTTTTCGATAAATCCCCCACCCGCGTCAAAGCTGATTGCCAATTAGCAAAATAATCGGGAAATTGCGCTTGTACTTGACGCGCAATATCGCCCAACTCCTTACCGCTACTCATCAATTCCAGAATTAGGCGATCGATTTCTCCCTCCTCATTTAGAGTCGCGACATAATTAGCAGATCCTTTACGCAATTCTGCTGGCGGTAGCGGCATAGCAAAAAATGTAGATTGCTGAAATTTAGTCTTGATATTTCCTGAATTATTTAGCACACAAGTATGCCAACGCCAAATATAATTATCGCCAACTAAATTAGCTTGTAAACTAACAGAAACTCGCTCGCCAAGTTCTAAAAAAACTGGTTTTGTCCACGGAAAGAAAGCAATACCGTAGATAAGTTCCGGCATTCCTGGTGCATTAGAAAAGCCTATCCCTTCTGCCAGAGTAGCATCAAACCAAACACTTAACCCGTGAGCCCTTCCACTTCTTGCCACATCCCAATTTATTTGGGCGCTAACATCGGAACTTTCTATTGTAGAATAATCCAAAGTCGCCCAAGATTGTGGAGTAGTTAAAAGTTGTGCGGGTGCTACCCGACCTTTACTCCAAATATTAGTTACAATTTGCCTTGCCGCCTTCATATCAAGTCCATAAGCGTTATCATCCCAAGCAGATACAATGCGACTGTATAAATGTGGTACTTCCACTACTGCTGCCCACAAAGTATCGCATTGAGGAATGAGTATGCCATCCGGAGAAAGCAAACGTTTTCTAGCATCAACAATCGCGGGAATATGCTGCTGAAAAAGTGGCAATATGCCGCGTATATCTGATATAATTACATCAGCTAATTGCGGTAAATTCACCTCAGTTGATAGCTTTTGGATAAACTCAATCCGGTCAGCATATCCATTGGCTGCCGCAATTTCTCGCGCCACTTGGATAGCATCGCTCGGCTCGATCGCATAAACCTTTTTAGCTCCAAATTGACAGGCAAGCAAGGCAAAAATTCCCGTACCAGTACCGATATCCAGTACCGTTGAGTCAGGTTTTACAGATTGGCGCAGTGCTTTGACGTAGGCATCCATTCGCCCTTTGTCAGCAATCATGCTACCAAATCCGGAAATGCTATACATTGGTAACCGATAATGGGGTATTAGTTATTAGCCAATCTCTCGAAATCCTCTAAAATCAGATCGCAGAGCTTTGAGAGATAGACTGGATCTGCGTGAGGCGTAACTCGCCGCAAAGGAACGTTAGTTACAACTCGACTCAACAAGTCAAATTCTTGACCGCGCATTGATTTATCTATTAAATTGCTTGCGTATGTGTTTGCCACTAAGGTAATTAAACCAGTATGGGCAGGCACTGTTTCAATAAAGGGTGCAGCCGAAGAAGTAATGCGATCGCCTAACATATAAATAGCACCTAACGGTAGCGATTGATGCCGAAATTCATAACCTGCTTGAGTTAAATCCAGATAACGTTTATCCCAGTTCGGTGTCAAGCACGGCAAGGCATCCGGCATACCGTATAAAATCTCTACCGATTTAGGCCACAGGCGCACTCGCGGATAAGCCGATTGTACTAGATAACTATTATGCCGCGCCAAAAGCGGTAACACATCATCTGATAAAATCGGAAACCCAGCTTTAGCAAAAGCAGCTACTGTTGTGGATTTACCCGCACCTGCTGGGCCAACAATAGCAATACATTTGTCGCCAACTTGGACACTGCTGGCGTGCAGACAAACCACACCCCGCAAACGCAACAAAAATCCTAATATCGGCCCTAGCAGGTAGGTAGCGGTATCTTCCAAGCTTAAATTATCCGGCCAAGTTGCCCAAATTTCCGTGCCCGATCGGTCAACGATGAATTCGGTGCGATCGCAGTATAAAAGCCGGAAATAGCGATCGTCAATTTTCCACACCCTCAATATCGGCTGACCGCATTCGTCTTGGTAAGGACTGACATAAGAAACTCTATGCAGTACTTCTGGAATATCTTCCCACCAAGGCGGCACACAAGACAACCAAACCCGAACATCTACTTCAGAGGTAATTTGCAAAGGCACTAACCCCGGAATCGGCCCATTGGAATGCAGTTGTAGGCCATAGACAGAATAAAAAAGCACGGGTTTCTTCTGGCACTGATAGGTTGGGGTCTTTTACATCACGTATTTGTCTTGTGGCTGGAGTCAGGAGTAGTAAAATTATCAAAGTTCTTAGTCGGGCCGGTGGAATTTTTTGTAATTTCTCTGATATCACCATAGACAAACAAGTTGGGACTTTTATAAGGTTGCTTTGTCAATTTCTCATGATTAGAACGCATAGTTTTCCTCCTTTGCTGATTTGTAATTAAATGTCTGCAAATGTTGTAACCAGTAGTTGAGATTCAACACACGCAGATCTATCCATACTTCATTAATATCCTGCTTTATTCCAGAAACCAACGGCAGAGCATTTCGCTTCACATATTTGGTCAGCACTGGTGCAAGCTCAAACCGATCCATCCACTGCGAACCAGCTTGCTTTAAAAGTAAGCTAATAGGATCGCCAGCTAGTGGCGATTTGGGGCGCAGACGCACCGACTCTGGTAGAATTCCCCGCATTGCCACCCGCATCAGTTCTTTATGCAAGCACCAAGGTACTGGTGGAATTGCCAATAAGTAATTTACCAGACGCAGATCGAAAAAGGGATATCGTACCTCTACCGGCAGACCCGTTACTCCCGGATCGTACCTTTCAAACAAGAATGACCAGCTCAAACTGGTAAGCTGTTGATATGCCTCTGGACGGACAGGATGAATCAGCGGTTTTTCGCGGTAAAACTGTTCCCATCTCCCAGTCAAATCCCATTTAGCGGAAAAATCAGTGTTTATCCAGCTGGGATAGGCAGGAACCGGGGGACGAATTCCCAACCATCGCTTCACCCTCGATCGCACTCCCGGTTGGGGTAGGCGTTTATGAGAGACAACATACTCAATCGTATCTACGAGCGGACGACCTAATTGCCAGTTTTTCACCAGGTAGGCAAAATAAAAGTAAGCTCCCCAAGAATAAAAAACTGGATCGCCACCATTACCATCTAACAGAACTCGACTGTGGGCTGCAATTTGTTTTAATCGATCTGCCAAAATTGGTAATACAGAAACATTACTAGGTTCGGCATAGCCAGATCGAGGCTGTTCCGCTTTCCCAAACAAAGTATAGTCGTCTGCAACTAGGTAGTGAATGGGAATACCTAAAGCTTCTGCTACTAATCCCGAATAGTAACGTTCTTCATCTGGAATTAATTTATCATAGACAACAGTGAACGCTTTTAAATCAAAAGTATCTTGATTACACAATTGGCAGGCAGTGGCGGCTATGGTTGTAGAGTCCATCCCCCCACTCATCGAGACAGCAACTCGGTTAGTCCGCAGTCTGTCACTAACCGTCGTTCCCATCAACTCTCTAAAATGTTCGACGTATTCTTCCGGTCGTTTGTATCGAATATAACCATCTAGTGGTAGTGTCCAGTAACGTTTGATATTTAACCCAAGATTAGACCAAGTTAAATAATGTGCTGGCGGTAGACGTTGGATATCTGCAAAAGCAGTTGTATCTGACTCTTGGTTATCGCCAAACAGCAGAAAATCTGCAATCGCTAGATCGTTCAGCCGATCGCAGACATAGGGGTGAATTCTCAAACTATTTAGCGTATTGCCAAATATCAGACAATTCCCCACAGGAGCATAATAGAACGGTTTCACGCCAAAATGGTCTCTGGCACAAAATAAGCGTTGCCGTCTAGAATCCCAGATCGCAAAAGCAAAATCTCCCAGCAAGTGTTTCAGGCAATCTTCTCCCCAATGGCAATAAGCGTGTAGGATAAGTTCCGCATCCGTAGCTGTCTCAAGAGCGATATCGCCATTAAACTTTTGAATCAGTTCTGCTCTACTATCTACCCGCGCATCAGCTACAATCCAAACCTGACCGTTCAAGCAAAAAGGTTGTTGCTCTCTTGCAGACTCTGATGTTGTTCGCAGCAGCGTATGACCGAAGCCTACATGACCGTCAAACCAGATATTGCGATCGTCTGGCCCTCGATAGTTCATGAATTCAGTCATTTGCTGCAACAACTGCTTGTCGATTGGCTTACCGTCCAAATTAACTATCCCAACGATACCGCTCATGGTACTTTTGCTCCCATTGGCGAGATAGCACTGGCAAAAGGCGCAAATTGCTCATAAATGTCATTGCGATCGTTTAGCACAACACCAAGATACTCTACCCAAGCGTGAGCCTCCAACTTTTCCTCCCGTTTGCGTACACCTATACGCAGGTCAGTTTCTATACCTTCACGTCGGAGTAACCACCAGATAACTAAAGACTTTTGCAAGCAGTTGGCGCGATAGAAACCGTGCTGGCTAGCTATACCGACTATCCGAGCGATCGTATGAGCCTTAGTTAGGCATTTGCTCTCATTTCGCTCTTCGCTTTTCTCCACCATCGGCGATAAATACCTGTTACCCCTATTAAGCTTAGCGATTGCACAATATATACGTCGGAAGCCAAAAAACTTTACAGACAAAGCCGTCAGGGGCAGCAGCACTATCGTCCAAACCAGTAGCGTTAGCTCTGCCTTAGATAGTTTCCGTAACTTCTGCCAACTACTGATTGCTGACATTCACCAATCCATGCGCTAGTAGCTGCTCGATCAAGCGATACAAGTCGGTACGTAGCTGTTCCGGAGCTACATCGTATTCTAATAGTAAAGCTTCGTAAGCTTGCTGTATCAAATCATATCTACTCAGAGCTATCCACATACGAGTGCCAGTTTCATCCAAACCAAAATAACGTTCGCTTTTAAGATTGAGAATAACCGATTCGCCGTCTAGTTCTCGAAACAAGATATCATCTGCGATCGAAATCCGCATATTCAAGGAAATCGTCAAAACTCGCCTTACCTCTCCTATATACTCGTATTTCTAAGGCTATCTTACCTATAAGACCAAAAAAAACCAACATTCACAAAAAAAAGGCCGAGCGATACAGCCCCACCTTGATATACCCCTATGGGGGTCGAGAAAGCCGGTTTTTTCATTCGCTTGACGAAGCTTCTAGCCTCGATGCCCGACGCCTTCTGAATTTCTCTTCGGCTTTCGCTTTTGCTGACGGCGTTTGGTAGTAAGGAGAGCGCGATCGACCGGAAATCCCACAACAGGCGGTATCACTTGCTCCTCTCGTTCTGCTTCCAGTTTCTTCAACTCTGTATAGTCTACCCAGTGTATGCAATCGACCGGACAAGTATCGATCGCTTCTTGGATCAGCTCTTCTGAGTCGCCATCTTGCCGAACGACGCGAGAGCGACCGTAGTCTGGTTCTATGTAGAAAGTATTGCGGGCTACATGAGCGCAATGCTTGCAGCCAATGCAAGTAATTTCATCTACATAAACACCTTTCTGACGCAGTACACCACCCAGTTCCGGCTCAAAGCCCGATCGCTCTGGCTCATCTCGAAAGACACCACCCAGCTCCGGTTCAAAACCTGACCTTGTGGAATCTGTCGTCTTGACTGTGGAATTTTTGTCTCCCACTGCTAGACAAAAATCGGTGGCATCATCTCCTCGTGGGCCAGAAAAGTCGGACATCAGCCCCTCCAACGTTGCACTACCAGCCGGATCGAACCATCTTCATTTTGTTGTTGTTCGGCAACCTGAAAACCTTGCTTAGCAGTTTCGTTCAATACAGTTTGGAAAGCATAACGCTGAGTCACTTTGCTCAGGAATCTATCTACAGACGATGCTTGCTGCCAAAACTGCAAGTCAGCCACCAATTCGTACTCGTTGCCATTCCAGCTAAAACCGATGTCGTAACCGTTATCTTGCTCGATCGCAATTTCCGCATTTATTGTTTGACCCCGATAACCGCGCACTGGGCAAGGGCCTTCTTTCCAGTCAATCCCTAAATCTGTCAAAGCAGCTTGTAAGGAAGCAAGATTGCGGATTTGAGTTTTGATTTGGCTAAAGTGTGACATATGCTCCGGTAAATAAATCAAACTAGACTGAAAAAAAATTACCACTCGCTAAAAGTGGCTTGGGCTGTCGCTGTCGCAGGCTGTTCCAGCACTGCTGCGAAATATTCAGATGTTTGCTCCTGGCTGAGTACTTGCCCGAGCTGAGCTTCGATCGCAGCCGTCACCTCAGCACACGAGTAGCCCACAATGCCAGTAACTTTTTCTTTTACCCGACCGTCGGGATAAATTACAAACTCTAGTGTCTCCATGCTCTTAACTGAACCCTAAAGACTACTTGAAATCAGCGAGCGATCTGGGGTAGCAGGCTCCCGCCTTCGCACAAAGGCTATTCGGCAAAAGCTTCTGTTTATTTCACTTTACCCATACAGGTTAAAGCGAATCAAAACTTAACACAACTTATTAATTAAGCGATTAAGTCCTCAATTATTTGTCAGTTTCGCTTAACTCGCCACAGCAGTCAAGATATCCAATGACATATAACCCAGGATAATGAGAAGTTGTCAGAATATAAGGTGTCTTATGAGTGCAGAGCAGATCGCAAGTCCCATTCGCGTCGGGGTACTCGGTTTTGGAGGATTGGGGCAAGCTGCCGCCAGGGTGCTGGCTGGCAAAAAACAGATGCTTTGGGTAGCCGTAGCAGATCGAGAAGGCTATGCCTATGTTGAAGAAGGGTTAAATCCAGACGCCTGCATAGGCTCTTACCAGTCACGGGGTTCTGTGGGATACTTGCAGCCAAGTGGCATTCTCAGCGATCGCAGCATCGCAGATTTAATCGCACAAGCATCTGTGGATGGATATTTCTTAGCCTTGCCAAACTTACCAAACACTTTTATTGCTTCCGTAGTGCATCAGTTTATCGAATCCGGTTGGCAGGGAGTTTTGGTAGATGCGATCAAACGCACTTCGGCGGTCGAGCAGCTACTGGAATTAAAAGATACCCTGCGACAAGCAGGAATTACTTATATGACTGGATGCGGAGCAACTCCCGGACTGCTGACAGTAGCAGCTGCCCTGGCTGCACAAAGCTATGCGGAAATTCACAGCGTCAAAATTACTTTTGGTGTCGGAATTGCTAACTGGGAAGCTTACCGTTCTACTATCCGCGAAGATATTGCCCATTTGCCCGGTTATAACGTTGAGAAAGCCAGAGCCATGACAGATGCGGAAGTAGAAGCGCTTCTGGATCGGACTGATGGTATACTGACCCTAGAAAATATGGAACACGCCGACGACGTGATGTTAGAACTGGCGGGAATTTGCTCGCGCGATCGCGTCACCGTAGGCGGCGTCGTCGATACCCGCCATGCGAAAAAACCCCTCAGTACTAACGTTCAGATAACGGGTCGCACTTTTGAGGGCAAAATCTCGACCCATACCTTCACTCTGGGAGATGAAACCAGTATGGCAGCAAATGTATGTGGCCCCGCGTTTGGTTATCTCAAGGCAGCCACAAGTTTGCATCGGCAGGGCACATACGGCTTGTTTACCGCCGCAGAAATCATGCCCCAGTTCGTCCGATAGGCGATAGGGCGTCGGGAAAGAAAAGGGAAAAGGCAAAAAATTCCTTGTTTTGACTTTTAACTTTTGACTTTCCCTATACGGCTGGACTTTCCGACGACAAGGCGGGTGGAGTTTCTTCCTCGTTAAAACTATCGAGATTCTGAACTACAAAAGGTAGATAAGCTCCGCTCAGCCCCCGTATAATCCGTTCTGGAGTTTGGGCAAAAACAACAAACAGAGGATGGATGTTTTCCGCCTCCTCACTGAGAACGTGTTTGTAGCGAGAGGGCATCACCCACTCATAACCTCGTTCCAGTAGCACCTGAGTCTGCCGCCAACGACTGAGTAGATCGGAAAAATCTTCTTGAGGGCGATGGATAAATACGAGAATTTCTACCCCTGTTTTAATTTTCCATTCGGGGTCGCACATTAAAACTGCCACATCGCAAGCTAGACAAATAGTCTCTTTTGTGGTATTGATAACACCTATTTGCTTTGTGGGCGATAAAGGCTGATTAATGCGTACTAACGGCAAAGGAATAGCGATTATGCTTTCATCCGGTCGTCGCAGGCTGGGGATCAGCTCCAAATAGGGACGATGTTGCTTCAGAAGCGCGATCGCTCCCATTTGGCTGCTGTACTCCGCCAGTAAAGCTTCGTAATGAGATGGTTTGACAGACATTGCCCGATCGGGACTCCAATAATTTACACCATCATTTCTGTATTTTACTCAGGCCGATCTAATCAGGCTTGCAAAAGTCTTTCTTTCTTAGCCGATCCCGTCCATAACTTTGAACATAGGTAGATACATGGAGAGCAAGATCATACCCACCATGCCAGCGATACCAACCATCATCAACGGTTCTAGCATACTGGTAAGACCTTTCACAGCTTGCTCTACTTCATCTTCGTAAAATTCCGCCAACTTCAGCAGCATTTTGTCCAGTTCTCCGGTTTCTTCCCCAATGCTCATCATTTGAATTGCCAACACCGGGAATACATTCGATCGTTGCAAAGCAATGCTGATCATGCCACCTTGTTCTACTTCTTTGCGAGCGTCCTCAATAGCAGTAGCAACAATCACGTTACCTGCTGTATCTCTCACAATTTCCATTGATGTCAGCATTGGTACGCCAGAACGAGTCAACATCCCAAATATGCGACAAAAACGAGCCACAGCGGTTGTTCTGATCAATTCTCCGACGATCGGCAGTTTCAACATTGCTTTATCTATTTGCCAACGACCGGCTGGAGTTTTGTAGTATTGCTTGTAAGCCCAGATTGCTCCCATCACAGCAGCAATACCGATAAATATGTTGAAATTTCTTTCTGGATCTGGTAAAGTCGGCCCCCGCAAAAATTTACTGATGGCCAGCATAAACATAGTCAGTGCGGGCAATTCCATGCCAAGATCCTCAAATATTTTCGCAAAGATTGGCAGCAGAAAAGTTGTCATCGCGATAAAAATTACGACTGCCAAACCACCCACCATTTTTGGATAAGCCGACGCTGACTTAATTTGGTTCTGAAGTCTAACGGAATCTTCGAGAATTTTCGCCACCCGGTTAAGTACTTCATCGAGAATACCACCAGTTTCTCCGGATTCCACCATAGCCACATACAAACCGTCAAAACAATCCGGATGTTTACGCAACGAATCTGCTAGACTGACACCCTCATTCACGTCAGCGCTAATTTGCGTTAAAGCTTTTTTAAGCTTTGCATTGGTACATTGATCGGTCAACACGGCAAGGCATCTCACCATCGGTACACCCGCGTTGAACATCGCAGAGAATTGGCGAGAAAACATCGCCAATTCCTTGACTGTGATCTTGGCAAGTAAACTCCCGAAGTCAGGCAATTGAAAGCTTTTAGATTCCTTCAGGTCTTGGACGACAAGACCTTTTCTCATCAATTTCTCTTTGGCTTCAGCCAGAGAATTTGCCTCAACTTTTTCGGGTTTTTTAGAATCCCTAACTGTAGCAACGTAGGTAGGCATAATTCATATCCAAGATTAAAATCTACTTTTTCACACCAAATTCCAGTTGCGGTCTGTCATTTTATTTATCCCTTGCGGTTAGTGGTTCGTGGTTTCTTCCCAGTCAAAGCTAACCACGAACCACATACTTTGATAACTAAAGTTTTAACCACACTTGATATTAGTTGTTGTAATTCAGCATTCAGGTTATGGAAAGAGTAAATGGCTGGGCAGAAGGTAAAATTAAATAGTTTAAAAATACTGCAACCGATTTGCAAGAAACTACCCTTTTTTCTCTTTCCTAGTTCCTAGTGTGCCGCTACTTTCTGGCCTGGAGATCCCACTGGCGCAGGTCCAATCAGGCGTTGCAATTCATCGGGTTTAGAAGTTTTGGACATAGCTGCATCGTAAGTAATCTTGCCTTCTTTGTATGCCCCAGCAAGTGCCATTTCCATTGTCACCATACCCAATTTACCGCCGGTTTGGATGGCCGAGTAAATTTGAGCAATTTTTCCTTCGCGGATCAAATTGGAAATCGCTGGCGTCCCGACGAGGATTTCTTGAACGCAGACTCGACCGCCGCCGATTTTGGGCACTAGGTTTTGAGAGCAAATACCGACGATCGCGTTAGACAGCTGCGATCGCACTTGGGGTTGTTGAATGGGAGGAAACACGTCCAGTATCCGGTCTATTGTCGCTGCTGCTGAGTTAGTGTGCAGCGTCCCAAGTACCATGTGACCGGTTTCAGCCGCCGAAATCGCTAGCCCAATAGTTTCCAAATCGCGCATTTCCCCTACTAGGATAACGTCCGGGTCTTGACGCAGGGCACCTTTAAGTGCGTTGGAAAAGCTCTTGGTGTCTTCTCCCTTTTGCCGTTGGTGAACCAAGCTCTTAATGTTCGGAAAAACGTATTCGATCGGGTCTTCTACTGTGAGAATATGTTCCGATCTCGTCCTGTTAATTAAATCGATCAGCGCCGCCATCGTAGTTGTTTTCCCAGAACCAGTTTGCCCTGTCACCAACAACATTCCGCGAGGTCTTTCCGTAAGTTCCCGCAGTACCATCGGCGTTCCCAGCTTATCGGCATCGGGTATTTTAGAAGACAAAGCTCGCAAGCAGGCAGCCCAGCAACCGCGTTCCCGGTAGACGTTGACACGAAAACGAGCTAACCCCTTGACCCCATAGGCGCAGTCCAGCTCCCAGTTTTGCTCCAAATCTTTGCGTTGGGAATTGTTTAACATACTGAATATCAGTTTCTGACAATCGTCTGAAGCCAAAACTTCACCGAATTGAGTTTGAGGGGTAAGTTTACCACTGATACGGAAGTATATCGGCGCTCCTGCTTGGATGTGCATATCCGAGCCGCCTTGCTCGATCAGAGACTCCATTACGTCTTCAATCATCATTTCCATCGGCATTGGGCTGTCTCCTTTAGGGTAATTATCAGCTGTTAGTTGTTAGTTGGGAGCCGTCATATTTTCTGAGAATTTCAGATTTAAAATTTCAAATTTTAGATTCAAATAAACTGGCAATCTGCAATTTGAAATTTTAAATTTGTCAAGGACTAATCAACAAAGCGAGGTGTCAGACAGTAAGGACACTCTAGCCATTCTGGTTGAGCTTCGGCATAACAAACGCGACAGGTAAGAGAACTCTTGCGTTTTGCTTTCAATTCTGCTTCTAGACCCGTGTCGGTGAAAGTGACCCGTTCCACTTCTTCAAACGTAGTAGCGCCATCGCGAACCAGCTGTAAGCTGTAAGCGAGTAATGTCACCATACCCTCTTCGACTGCGGCTTCTTTAATCCGTTCGGTGGGAGCGCCTTGGTTGATTAAGTTTTGCAACCGTTCTGTTACCTTCAGCACTTCATACACACCGCAACGACCTTTGTAGCCGACACCAGTACATTTCGGACACACAGTCCCAGCTTCGATCGCCGCCTTCCTTTGGTCTGACGGTAAGGTGTTTGCTTTGTAGAAAGTCACTTCCAGTTCGCGAGAAGCAGATAAACCAAACTTGGCGAGTTCTTCCGGTGTCGGTGTATAGGGAATGCGGCATTCGCTACAAACGCGCCGCATCAAGCGTTGAGCGCAGACACCCAGCAAAGCACCGGACACCATGAACGGTTCGACGCCCATTTCATCCAAGCGAGCGATCGCGCCAGCAGCGTCGTTAGTGTGCAGCGTCGTCAATACCAAGTGTCCCGTTAGCGCCGCTTCAATAGCTGTTTTTGCCGTTTCTTTATCTCGCGTCTCACCCACCAGAATCACATCTGGGTCTTGCCGCAAGAACGCCCGCAGGATGTTGGTGAAGTCTAAACCTTTTTCCCGGATTACCTGACACTGAGTAATCCCCCCTAAGGCGTATTCGATCGGGTCTTCAGCAGTACTGATGTTCACTCCCGGATCGTTGCGTTCTGCCAAAATAGAGTAAAGAGTGGTTGATTTACCCGAACCCGTTGGCCCTGTCACCAAGATCAACCCGAAGGGACGGCTGGCCATATCTCTGACCATTTGTAGCGTTTCCGGATTGGTGATTAACTTATCCAAACCCAGCTGGGTGGACGAGTTATCCAGAATCCGCAATACGATTTTCTCGCCGTAACGAGAAGGCAGACAGTTGACCCGGAAGTCTACCGTGCGTCCCTGGAACACCCGCCGAATCCGACCGTCTTGAGCTTGACGGCGTTCTGCCACATCCATGTTGGCAATAATTTTGAAGCGAGAAGTGATTGCTGGTATGACCTTCTTCGGTAGGGGTGGAAAAGGTTCTTGCAGCACCCCATCTTTACGCATCCGAATGCGGAGAAACTCTTCTTGAGGTTCCACATGGATGTCGGATACCCCATCAGTTAAAGCTTTGGCTAAGATTTTGTTGACTGTTTTGACAATAGGAGCTGACTCTGCTTCACCCAAAGCCGCATCCAAGTCCATGTCTGCGTCGATGGGAGCATCGTCGATATCGACACTCTCGAATTCTCCTTCATTTACAGATAATTCTTTTTCGCGGTCTTCAGCCGCACGCTTGGCTAACTTTTGAGCTTGTTCGTCCAAGTACTGCGTTATCAGCTGCTCGTAGTCTTCGCGGGTAATAACCATCCGCTGTAAACCCAGACCTTGAGGTCGCAGGATGCGGTTAAGATCGTCGAGCGCTTCTAGGTCGTCGGGATTGACCATTGCCACCAAAACGCTGGGTGGAGTCGTTTCGTTCTTCGAGAGGGGTACTAAGCGATAGCGACGGCAGATATCGATCGGTATTAAAGTATCGATCAATTCTCCCAGATTATTGGCTTGGATTTGAGTGATTTCCGGATCTAAGCATTCAACCCCGAAAAGGATTTTTAGTTCAAATAGCTGTTGTTTTTTGTATTGACGCAGTAACTCTGGCGGTAACTGTCGCCCCGTGATTGATTCTAGTACTTCCGTTAGCGGCCTGCCTGACTGGCGACTTTCAATCATCGCCTTCTTCATATCGTCAGGATTGATATAGCCAGACTGAATTAGCTTGTTGCCGAAAGGCGAGAAATTCAGCGCAATCAGGCTGGTGCTGCGTCGCGGCGATGATGAGGAGTTAGTCATATCCGATCCAGAAGCTCTCCTTATAAAGTATTCCCAAAATTTTTTGGCAAAATTGCATTACTGGGCAATATTTGCGGCTCAATGAGGGTCAGTAGACTTTTCTTGTACAAATTACAGCTTGGTAAGCATAGATTTTTTGGTACGGTTGTCATAGGAGGCCGATCTAGAAAAATTGACCGAACAAATGCACCCAAGCGTATGCCCGGAACTCGAACACTCAGGATTGGTCTTCCTTTGGATGGTTTATACAAGGTCGTCTATGGCCTCAACAGCATTTGAGGATGCCCGGTTTGGGCGGCAGGGTCTGCGAGAAGCTGTGGGCTCGACTGCCCAAAGACAGAAAAACTTTTCGTTTTTCGTCTGTATTTCAAGATGATAGCCTTTACAGAAATAGGCTGGGTAGTCTGTAACCCCCTAAGTACTTTCTTTAGTAGGATGAACGACCGCTCGAACCGATGTAACCTCTTCACAAGATTTGGTTTCAGGCAAAGAACGGATTAATTCTCGCAGCACATCACTTTGACAGCGTTGGGTTTGCTGGCAGTACTGCCGCAGTCTTTCCTTCTCGTCGGGGCTGGCTTGAAAGTTAATCCAAACACCGTTTTTTCGCGGCATCGCTTGGTAGTCACTAAGTTGCTACCATAAATGCTATCAGAATTTTGGATGGCAGCCATTTGGTAAAAATACCCGATTTTAGGCTCATAACTTGCTCAATCTAGATTTGGCAGTGGAAATAAGTTAAAAACAAATTGGCATAAGCTATCGTGCGCCTCAAAAGGATAAAGTAAAGTTAAGGGGGGAGCTAGCGCTTTCTTTATACGAACTGGGTCGCTCTCGCTAGCAGTCTCTTAACCGGGAAAAGTAAACGATGATTGACGAAGTTAAGCAGACAGATAAAACTGAAAACCCAACTCGGGATACTCCAGAGGAAATCTTAAGCGACAGTGCTACCGCAAAGATGGACTCGCAGGCAAAACCTGGGCTAAACTCTGAAGAAGTTGCTATTGAGGAAAATATCCTCTCAGAGGTAGAAGCAGAAGCAGATACCTACGATAGAGAGGAAATCGAAGCTGAAATAGCAGCGCTAGAACAGGAAGTGGAAACGCTCAAAGCACAGCTAGAAGAGCGGACAAACCAATACGTGCGAATTGCGGCAGATTTTGAAAACTTCCGCAAGCGCACGCACAAAGAAAAGGAAGAGTTGGAACTACAGGTAAAATGCGCCACAATTAATGAGTTACTACCAGTGGTCGATAATTTTGAAAGGGCGCGATCGCAGATAAAAACCCAAACAGAGCAGGAGAAGAGCATTCACGAGAGCTATCAGAGTGTATACAAACAATTGGTAGGCAGTCTGAAACGCCTGGGAGTGTCTCCTATGCGTCCGAAGGGGAAAGAATTTGACCCCAATCTCCACGATGCGGTAATGCGGGAACAAACTGATGAATATCCTGAAGGAACCGTAATCGAGGAATTGATGCCGGGGTATTACCTGGGAGAAAAAGTGCTGCGTCACGCTATGGTAAAAGTTGCTGCTGCTCCTGAGCCCGTGGTAACCTCAGAGGAAAGTCAGGCTCAGTCATCGGAAAGTTGATGGGAAGTGGCGATTTTAGATTTGAGATTCTAGATTTTAGATTGAATCTCAAATCTGGCATCGAAATCAAAGCAAACAACAACCCGCAACAAAAGCATCCACCACACTGCCGCGATCTATGGGAAAAGTCATTGGCATCGACCTGGGAACCACTAATAGTTGTGTCGCCTTTCTAGAAGGCGGTCAACCTGTAGTGATACCCAACTCAGAAGGAGGGCGAACCACGCCCAGCATAGTGGGATTTGGAAAAGGGGAGGAACGCTTGGTCGGTCAACTCGCAAAGCGGCAAGCGGTAATGAATGCTGAAAACACAATTTACAGCATCAAACGCTTTATAGGCCGTCGTTGGGATGACACGGCAATGGAGCGCTCGCAGGTGCCGTACAACTGTGTCAAAGGCAAAGACGATACCGTCGATGTAAAAGTGCGAGGAAAAGCTTATACCCCTCAAGAAATCTCAGCCATGATCCTGCAAAAACTCAAGCAGGATGCGGAAAACTTCTTGGGAGAACCCGTCGAGCGAGCGGTGATTACAGTGCCTGCCTACTTTACAGATGCCCAAAGGCAGGCAACTAAAGATGCAGGTACGATCGCGGGATTGGAAGTGCTGAGAATTATCAACGAACCGACCGCAGCAGCGCTTTCCTACGGCTTGGACAAACAAGACGAAGAGCAGCGCGTACTCGTGTTTGACCTGGGCGGCGGCACTTTCGACGTTTCCATCTTGCAGTTGGGCGACGGCGTGTTTGAAGTCAGAGCTACCTCCGGCAACAACCACTTGGGTGGGGATGACTTTGACAATTGTCTGGTGCGCTGGATGATAGACAACTTCAAGCAAAAGGAGGGCATTGATTTATCAACCGATAAAATGGCTCTCCAGCGCCTGCGGGAAGCGGCAGAAAAAGCCAAAATAGAATTATCCAGTATGCTCAATACCTCGATCAATCTGCCATTTATCACGGCAGACGAGACGGGACCAAAGCATCTGGAAATGACGCTCACTAGGGCAAAATTTGAAGAACTGGTAAGTCATTTGGTAGAAAGTACGATCGAACCGATGAAGCAGGCTCTGCGAGACTGCGATATGACACCGGATGATATCGATCGGATTATCCTAGTGGGAGGTTCTACCAGGATACCGGCAGTTCAAGAGGGTCTGCGCCAGTTCTTTGGTGGTAAAGCCCCAGATCGCTCCGTAAATCCAGACGAAGCTGTGGCATTGGGGGCTGCAATTCAAGGTGGTGTCTTGGGTGGCGAAGTCAAAGACTTGCTGCTGTTGGATGTGACGCCGTTGTCTCTGGGGATCGAAACCCTGGGAGAGGTGTTTACAAAAATTATCGAACGCAATACAACCATCCCGACGAGCAAGTCTCAGGTATTCTCCACAGCAACAGACGGACAAACATCAGTGGAAATCCACGTCCTCCAAGGCGAACGGGCAATGGCTCGCGACAACAAGAGTCTGGGAAAATTCCTGCTGGCTGGGATTCCGCCAGCACCTCGCGGCGTGCCGCAAATCGAGGTAAGTTTTGAGATAGATGTCAACGGTATTCTCAAAGTTGCCGCTCAAGATAAAGGCACGGGTCGAGAACAAAGCATCCGCATTACCAACACCGGTGGTTTGAGTGCTGGCGAAGTGGAAAGGATGCGCCAGGAAGCAGAAGTATACGCTGAAGAAGACCGGAAGCGCAAGCAAGTCGTCGAACTTAAAAATCAGGCAGATAGCTTGTTCTACAGTTATGACACGACGCTCAAGGAAAACAGTCAATTTATCAGCGAGGAACTAAAAGCCGCAGGCCGACAAAAGGCGGCTGAACTGCGAGCCGCAGTTGCAGATCCCTCGATTACGCTAGAGGAAATGAAGCACGAGATCGATAGCTTCCAACAAATGCTGTTTAGGCTCGGTGCTGAGGTATACGGCAATGCTAGCCAAAATCAAGATGAGTATGCCGACCAACCTTTTGCAGACTCAATGCCACTGTCGAAGGAGGAGCAACAAACTACCTCTGAAGGAGACGAAGATTTCGACTTTAATTTTGACGAAGAAAACACGGTCAGTGCCGATTACGAAGCCGTTGAATAATTTTGCTGCAATATC
Source organism: Aerosakkonema funiforme FACHB-1375 (assembly GCF_014696265.1). Taxonomy (GTDB): domain Bacteria; phylum Cyanobacteriota; class Cyanobacteriia; order Cyanobacteriales; family Aerosakkonemataceae; genus Aerosakkonema; species Aerosakkonema funiforme_A. Next base: position 39,422 of record NZ_JACJPW010000040.1, read on the forward strand.
TCTGTAAATTTTAAATTCCTCTGCAAAGCGCTCTCTATGGCCGATTACTATGAAATTCTCGGAGTTACTCGCAACGCCGATAAAGAAGAAATCAAGCGAGCTTACCGTCGCCTAGCTCGGAAGTACCACCCTGACGTCAATAAAGAACCAGGGGCTGAAGAGCGCTTTAAAGAAATCAATCGTGCCTACGAAGTGCTTTCAGAGCCGGAAATGCGTACACGCTACGATCGCTTTGGCGAAGCAGGCGTGAGTGGAGCAGCGGCTGGAGCAGGCTTCCAAGATATGGGCGATATGAGTGGCTTTGCCGATATTTTTGAAAGTTTCTTCTCAGGCTTTGCTGGCGGAATGGGGAGTACTCGGACTGGGCGACGGCCTGGTGGGCCGACCCGTGGAGACGACCTGCGTTTGGATTTGAAGCTGGAATTCCGCGAAGCAGTCTTTGGTGGGGAAAAGGAAATCCGCATCAGCCATCTGGAAACTTGTGAAGTATGTAGCGGGTCGGGAGCGAAACCGGGAACTCGACCGCGAACTTGCTCAACCTGTAGCGGTTCCGGTCAAGTTCGCCGGGTGACTCGAACTCCCTTTGGCAGCTTTACCCAAGTTTCCGTATGCCCTAGCTGTAACGGTACCGGACAGGTAATTGAAGATAAGTGCGAATCTTGTGACGGCAGGGGTCAAAAGCAAGTCACTAAGAAGCTGAAAATCACTATTCCAGCCGGGGTTGATGATGGCACCCGCTTGAGAGTAGCCAGTGAAGGAGATGCCGGACAGCGGGGCGGTCCGCCTGGGGATCTCTACGTGTACTTGTTTGTCAATGAAGATGCGGAGTTTCAGCGAGATGGAATCAACATTCTGTCTCAAATTCAGATCAGCTACTTGCAGGCAATTTTAGGCAGTCGCATCGAAGTAAATACGGTCGATGGGCCAGAAGAACTCGCGATTCCTCCCGGCACGCAGCCGAATACGGTTCTGAAGTTGGAAAATCGAGGTGTACCCAAGCTGGGTAATCCGGTGAGTCGGGGCGATCACTTGATTACGATCGAAGTGGAAATTCCCAATCGCATCTCACCAGAGGAACGGGAACTTTTGGAAAAATTGGCTAAAATTAGGGGCGATCGCACTGGCAAAGGCGGTATAGAAGGATTCTTTGGGAATATTTTCCACAAATGAGTAACCCAGCCCTATCAACACCTGACGCGCAGTTAGACCTGCGCGGTACTCCTTGTCCTATCAATTTTGTCCGTACCAAACTCCGCCTGGAGCAAATGTCTCCAGGTTCTTTGTTGGAAGTTTGGCTAGATGCAGGCGAGCCGATCGAGCAGGTTCCGCACAGCCTGCTCATGGAAGGTTATAAAATCGAAGAAATTGAAGACCGTAGCGGCTTCTTTGCCATTTTAGTACGACGACCTGTAGATCGAGCATGAGTTCGGCGATCGCAGAACAAAATGCCTTATCACCAACTTTGCCACTGGTGGGAACCGTCTTGGCGGTACAGGCAAATTACTATTGGGTGCGCTTGGATACTTCTAGCACAACTTCTCAACAGAATGATGCTTCGCTTACCACTTTACTCTGCACCCGCCGTACACGTCTGAAAAAAATCGGGGTGGCTGTGATGGTGGGAGATCGAGTGGAGATCGAAGAACCGGACTGGGGTGGGGGCAGAGGTGCGATCGCAGAAGTTTTACCTCGCGAATCGGAACTAGACCGTCCGCCGATCGCCAATGCCAATCAAATTGTACTTGTTTTCGCTGTGGCAGATCCGCCTCTAGACCCTTACCAACTAACTCGTTTTCTGATCAAAGCAGAGTCTACAGAATTAGATGTTTGTTTGTGTCTGAATAAAAGCGATTTGGTCAGTGAGGAAGAGATCGAGGAATGGCGCGATTGCCTCGCCGAGTGGGGCTATCAACCGCTATTTATCAGCATTTTCAGCAATACAGGCTTAGATGAACTGTATCAGCAGTTAAATAATAGAATTACCGTTCTGGCTGGGCCTTCTGGAGTAGGTAAGTCTAGTATTATAAACTATTTAATCCCCAATGTCAAAGTGCGCGTGGGAGAAGTTTCGGGAAAACTCAGTCGCGGACGGCATACGACACGCCATGTAGAATTGTTTGAGTTACCGGGTGGTGGGTTTCTGGCGGATACTCCTGGTTTTAACCAGCCAGATTTGGATTGTAGCCCAGAGGAGTTAGCTTTATATTTTCCAGAGATACAAAAGCGTTTAGAAGTTGCAAGCTGTCAGTTTAGCGATTGTCTGCATCGGGATGAACCGAACTGTGCTGTGCGGGGAGATTGGGAAAGATACGACTATTATTTGGAATTGTTAGAAGAGGCAATTCTTTATCAAGAGGAATTACATCGACAAGCCGATCCAGATGCTGTTTTAAAATTGAAAACTAAAGGTAAAGGCAAAAGTAAATACGAACCCAGATTAGAAGCGAAAAAATATCGCCGTACTTCTCGAAAAACTCAGCAACAAAAGTTACAGGAGTTGTATGAAGAAGACACAGATATATAATTTAATCAAGAGCGATCGCTAATGGGTCGAAAGTTCATCCTTTGCCAAAGCAGCTCGAACGCGAGCTAAATCGAAAGCAGCACCCAGCCGAGTAAACAATTCAGATGCACTTTTCAAGTGTTTTTGTCGATCGAAGCCAGTTGCGTGTCGTCCTATCTCATAATGCGCCAATCCTTGCTCGTAGGGCATCGCCAGCTTTTCGGCCACAGCCAGACTTTTGTGCCAAGATGAGCGAGCGCGAGCGTGGTGGCCAGCCAACCAATCGTACAGACCTTGGCAAAGCCAGGAACGGGGTTGACCGATGGGAAAGGCTCGCGCAAACTTGTTTAAGGCTTTGCAGGCTCGGCAGGCTGACTCTTTGAGTGCTTTTAGCTCGTCGGTAGCGCAAAGAGTGCTATTATTCTCCCACAAAGCCAGGTAAACTTGGGCGACACCAGCGTATCCCTCAATAAAATAGTATGAATTGGGCAGCGGTAATTGGGCCAAGAGTTCCTGGGTTGCCAGAACCGCTTCTAAAGCAAGTTGTTCTTCTCCTCGCAACAGACGTGCCATCGCCAATACCCCATAAGTAGCTGGCACCGAAACGCGATCGTCAGTTTGAGCGAACAACTTTAAAGATTCTTCCAACAAACTCACAGCTTTGTCCACCTCAAACAGCCGCAATAGCCCTTCTGCTTGACCGTTAAGTCCCCAAGCTTGCTGTAAGATATCACCTCGTTGCCGAGCGGCTGCGTAAACTTCAGTCCACAGTTCGATCCCAAGATTGAAATTGCCCTGAAAGTAGGCAGCCTTTGCCATAATCGTCAAACAATATCCCCAGTGATGCCGATCTCCAAGGCGCTCGCAAATCTCTCTAGCGCGAGTCAGGTCGTCTCGGACTCGATCCCAGTGACCGACACTGATACTGTACACGCTGATGATGATTAACACCCTTGCTTCATCTGCCATTGGCAGCTCGTTGCTTTGGGCGATCGATCGCGCCCGATCGCTATACTCCTGGGCCAAGGAGTGCAGCGCCATCACCGTGGCGGCAAAACAGCTATTGGCATAGGCGCAGGCTAACTCGGTCGAAGGCCCAGCACGTTCGGCCACATTCAGGTTGTGCATAGTTGCGTACACCGATGCAACGGTCTCGTTGGCGTGGTAGTAAACTTCTGCAAGCAGATTTAAGACTCTTGCTGTTTCTAACAGAGTAGTTTGCAGCCTTGGATAGGAAGCCTGAAAACGAAGGAATCCCAGACGGTGAGTCGCTTGGTGGAGGAATTGGCACAGCAGGTGAGTCACCAAGAAAGCACCGTGGCGAGGCATCGGGTAGCCCAAAATAACCAACGATCGCTCCAGATGTTGCCGACTTTCCGCTAACTGGCCCAATCCCAAATAAGCTTCCCCTAACTGCCGTTCCCAGCGTGCTGGCCGCAAGTAGGAAGCGCTCCCATCATCCGAGCCGTTGCTCATAAAGTAGCGAAACGAGCATAGGGGCTTCCTACTGCTAGACTCAGTACGATCGTGCAGCGCCAGCGCATCCTTGAAAAAGCGCACCGCTTCCTGATTGGCGTAGTTAGCCAAAGCTTGCTCCCCGGCTTTCTCCAAATAATCGATCGCCTTCGATACTTCTTTCGTTCGGTTGTTACCGATATCTACTGCATGACTGTAGTGATGGGCTAACACAGGATAGAACAAAGACAAATCATCACCATAATTCTGTTCGTACCACTGAGCCACAGCGTAATGTAACTGCCGACGCTGGGAAAACAGCATCGTGTTATAAGTTACTTCCTGGGTAATGATGTGTTTGAAAATGTAAGCCAAATTCGGTTCTGGTGTTTCCGGTAGCGTTATATCCAATCGTTCCAGGGTGTAAAGGTAGTCAGTCAGATGCTCTTTATCAGCTTCAATCGGGTAAATTTCCCGCAGAATCCGAAACGCAAATATACGCCCGATCGCGCTGGCGACTTTCAGCGTCAGCGCCTGTAACGGTGTGAGCCGATCGATGCGACTGGTAATGACGCCCGCGACGGTATCCGGCCAAGTGAAAGTGTTAAAGTTTTCTACATCGGTGGCTAGCTGACACTCGCCATCAACAATGACGATCGACCCCGCATCGCGCAGGGCGTAGGCCAGTTCCTCGCTAAAAAACGGATTGCCTTCAGCCTTCTGTGCGATCAGTTTGGCTGCTGGCTCCGGCAAAGCTGTCACTCCTAACCGCTGGCACACGAGCGGCAGGATGTCTCGATCTGGGAGAGCTTCCAACCGCAGGTACTCGGTATTGGGCATTTGAAGCAATCGATCGTATTCGTGAGGCTTAGTTCCGGTGAGGGGACGGGTCGCCATAACCAACAGCAGAGGCCGAACTTGTTGGACAACGGCAAGTATTAACGCCCAGGATATCGAGTCCAACCATTGTGCATCATCAAGAATCAGAAGTATGGGCGACTCTTTGACCGATTTTTGCAACAGTTGCACTAACAGTTGGCAAGTGTTGTCTGCCCGGACTTTACCGCTCATTTGGGCTGTGATTTCATTTTCCGGCAAATCCAAGGGCACTACTGCGTCCAGCAACGGGGATAAGCGCAAAAGATGCTCTTGCGATGAAAAGAAGGCTATAGCGCGATCGCGTCTTGCTTGCAAATCGGTGAGTCCCTCCAAAGAAAGCAACTGGCTGAAGACCGAACGCCAAGCGTAGTAGGGTGTAGATTTTTCAATCCCGTCACCGGCACCCACCAACAGCGTTACTCCCAAGCTTTGGGCTTTCGAGCAAAGACTATTGAGCAACTGCGATTTGCCAATGCCCGGTTCGCCTTCCAGAACTATGACGGCACTGGCACCCTTTAGCAAAGCTCGAACCTTAAAGAGCAAGAGTTGCCGTTCCTTTAACCGCCCCACGACGGGCATTTGCGAACCACAGGTCAGTTGCGTCCGATCGAGTGGGCGATAAACAGGCACTGGGTCTGCCTTGCCTTTCACCTGAATGGGTGGGCAGGTCTCAAAATACAGACGTCCGCGAGCGGCTTGATACGTAGCCCGATCGCACCACACCTCATCGAATGCCTTCACCATCAGCCGAGCCGCCAGGTTCACCACATCCCCGACCATCGCGTATTCGCAGCGTGCGTCGCTGCCGACCTTACCGGAGTAAACCCAGCCAGTGGTGATGCCGATGGCGCTGGGCAAACCAAGCTCCCAGAGGTTGTCGCGAATAGCGAGAGCGGCCTGCACCGCTCGCACGGCGTTATCTTCGTGGGCCAATGGCGGTAGCCCGAACGCGGCTATGAGGACGCTGCCTTTGTCGTCCACAATCAACTGCCGGATTGTACCTCCGTAGCGATACACGCATCTCTGCATCGCCTGCATTGCCTGCTGGAGGAGATCGAGGACTTCAACATCTGTGTAATCGATTCCTTTTGCTTGCACGAACAGGACAGTCACGTTGCGGAGTTCGGCGAGCCACTCAGTTTGTCCTGCATCTAGGCGCTCTAGAGTCCCAAGTGGAATATACCCCCGCAGTGCAGCTGCCATTTCCGGCAATACGATCGGCACTTCAGTTCGACGGGGTAGCAGTGGCTCTCGCACAGCTTCCAATCGCACATAGCCCGATTCCAGGATAGTTCCCTCGAACTTGTCTTGGATAAGCGCCCAGCCTTCAGGAGAGATACAGACTTCCCCTTGTTTGGCATGAGCTTCTGCGCTGGCCATCTGGACAAGGGGCTCTCCCGCAATCAGAAATTCCCAACGCCCTTTCACTCCGCCGACGTGCAAACCGATTATTTCCCCCGCCGCTATGCCAATATGCAGGGTCAGCCGAATATCATCTGCAACGTAATCTTTGAGTTCTCTGAAGATAGCTAAACTACACTGTGCAGCCCGATGAGTCACCCTATCTAGCGGTTCGTCGATGGTCGGCCAGATGGCCAGCAGCGCATCGCCAGCAAACTTGATGACATCACCGCCGCTAGAGGTAATCAGGGCAATTAGCTGGCCAAAATAGGCGTTGAGGTGCTTTGTCAGTTCCTCCACGCCAGCTGGACTGCTTTGGCGTCGTTTTTCCGCTAGGGCAGTAAAGCCGGAGATATCGGCAAACAAAACTGCCGCCTGAAAGCGTTCCTGCACTGGCGCGGTAAGGGGTGTAGGATTGGTTGAGGCGCGACGCAGGGTGTGTGCGGGAACGTAACTGGAGAGAATCTCGATGAATGGAGTCATAGAGGTTCTTTGGCGCAAACCAGGCTGAATGTAGATCTTTCGCCCGCTTTCAGTTTAGAGTCACGGCTGTGTGGGAAACAATTCGCCAAACGGCGGATTGAGGGCAAAAAGAAGCTTTATTGAAGGAAAAGTATGGCTGTTTGCAATAACCCCACTATAAAACCTAAAATTCCTCCTAAATTAACGATCGCCTGTAATTCACTTCTCACAATTCCCTGAATGGCTGCTTCTAAATCTTTTGGCGAAGTCGCTTTCACCCGCTCAATAATAACTCGGTCTATATTCAAAATAGGAATTACCTGCTCCATAATTTTTTCTAAATCTCGTTCCAGATATCGCTCCAAAACCAAAGCCAATTCGTTGCTGACGACTTCCAAAGAAGTATTCACAACGGCAGAATTTCGCAGTCGTTTGAGCACTAAAAAAGCGGTTTCTTCCCAGTTGATAGAACCAGTTAATCCTTGCAGTAATTCAGCACCGCGATTTTGAATATAACTGCGAATACTTTCCCGCATCGTTTTCCGCAATTGCCGCACTGTCGAAACTGGCAAATTTTGCAAAGATAGATTTTGCAGCCATACTCTCAAGCGTTCTTTAACTGCCAAAGATTGAATTAATTCCCGCAAACGCGCATTTGTTTCCTCTTTTTCATCTAAGCAATAAGTTCGCAGGCGAGTTAAGGTATTTTTTAAACCGAATAAATTTGCTACCACCCAATAAGTACCGCTGGTTTTCTCGCGAAAGCCCTCATCAATAATTTGAATATTGCGATCGGTCAAAAAATCAATCAACGCCAGCCGCAAAACATCTGGAGGTAGCACTACTTGCAGCAGCCAATCTGCTAACTGACTTGCTTGTTGTTCCGTCAGTTGGAATTCCAACAAAACCTGGTCAAAAATTTGGTTTATTTGAACTTCTAGAAAATCTTCGCGACGCGCTAAAACTTTAAGCAGACGAGGCAAAGATTCCCCCAATAAATCGCGGAGAATCCCGGCGAGAACTTTGGCAGTTTTCTGTTCCTTATCGGCTTGAAGTTGATCCAGTGCGAGCTTGAGCAGCCAGAGAATTCCCGCTTGAACGCGCTCTGTTTGCAGCAGCTTTCGCGCCAGGTTTTGCAATTCTTCTGGCGTCAGGAGGGAACCCATGATCGTGTCAGAAATCCGCTTTGCCAATCGCTCTTGATTGGCAGGAATCAAACCGGGTGTAAAAGGTAGCCGTCGCTTACCTATGTAAATAGGTCGGTAGGGACGAAATAGCATATTAATGGCTATATCGTTGGTAAAATAGCCAATAATTGCACCTAGTATCGGAGGGCTAATGTAAAGCCAGATGTTGGACAGATTCAACTTTATTTGCAAATCGATAATTGTTATTAGGTAGTACGTAATAGGTAATTAGTAGCAAGTAGATAGCCACTACCCACTACCAAATACCCATTACCGATTACCCACTTACTTTTATTCTATTTTGCAATTACTAAAACACCCATCATACCACTGGCAATTTGATAGTGCGTGGCGGTGGCAAATCCGGCTTGAAGAGCCAACTCCACCTGTTTTGAGCCGATCGGAAATTGGTCTAAGCTGGGAGCAATATAAGCGTACTCTTCAGTTAATCCCAGATACTTGGCAGCATTCACGACAATTTTTTCCAGATACCACTCCTGAAAGCTGCGTAAGGCGGGATTGCTGGGGCGGTGGAAGTCAAGAATGGCGGCTTTGGCACCTAATTTGAGGACGCGGTGCAACTCTTGCAGACAGTGGGGGATATCGGTGACGTTCCGCAAACCATAACCCATTGTGGCGCAGTCGAAATGGTTGTTGGGAAAAGGCAGATTGAGGGCGTCTGCCTCTACCCAGGTAACGGAGAGAGGCGGATAATAATTTTGGGTTCGCTCAGAAGCGATCGCCAGCTGCTGACAAGAAAAATCCACTCCGAACACTTTTCCAGCACTTCCCACCTGACGCGCCAGCATGAGAGCAATGTCGCCACTACCGCAGCATAAGTCCAGGCAGATATCTCCAGGACTCGGATCGCTCCACTTTACGGTCATTTGCTTCCAAATGCGATGCTGGGCGAGACTCAACCAATCGTTGAGCGAATCGTAAACCGGCGCAATGCGGTCAAATAGATTGCGAATTTCAGTACTGCGACTATTTAAGGTCATCCGATTTTAAATTTTAGATTTTAGATTTTAGATTTTAGATTTTAGATTGACCTATGCTGACATTTAGCTAAAATCGAGGATCTAAAATCTAAAATTGTTGGTTTCAAACAGCAGCGCGGGTACTTAAGAGGGCTAGCGCGATCTGTTGAGCTGATAGATGAATTAGTTTAATTTCATCTTCTCGCAGTTGCAACGGACGTTTCCATTGCAGAGACAAAACGGCTAGCACTTGCGATCGGTAAGTAATTGGGATAATTAAATGTGCCTGAACTCCGGATGCCGGGTAGTGTTCGACACCAGATAAGTTTGTATCGGCAGGCACATTCACCGATACCTGCATTTGCTTGCTGGCGATCGCTTCTTGGGCTAGAGGATCTTGGGCCAGCCAATTTGACACCGGGGCATCAGCACTGTAGATACCTTGGCCAGAATCTAAAGTATTGCCCTGCACCAATTGCAAAATACAGCCATCTGCCAGGAAATTTTCGCCAAAAGCCTCTGCAATTGGCTCCAGACAATCTTCTAGACTAGAAGCTGCTTGGGCGACATGAACAACTGTGGAAAGCAATGCTGTTTGTGCTTGGGCGCGACGCAATTCTTCCGTTCGTTGCTTGAGAAGTTCGTATGTCTCCGTCGCCCGTTGTACCACTCCTTTTAGTTCGATAGGGTCCCAGGGCTTGGTGATATACTTGTACACCTGTCCGGAATTAATTGCATCTACGAGATCTTCTATATCCGTAAATCCCGTCAATATAATTCGCACCGTGTCCGGAAATTGGGGCACGGTTTTGCTAAGGAATTCGGTTCCCTTCATCTCCGGCATTCGCTGATCGGAGATAATCACAGCTACTTCGCCCTCGACTGCTAGCACCTCCAAGGCATGAACACCACTTTCTGCCTTGAGGACGTTGAAATCTCGCCGGAAGGTGCGATAGAGCAGATCCAAGTTATCTGGCTCATCGTCAACTACCAGCATCTTGGGCTTTTTCCGTCGTTCTAAGCTCATAAGTTGACGCCGGATGCTCTCAAGCTCTGGAATGGCATTATCCATACTATCTGAATCAACTCCTTCCAGCCAATGGGGATTGGCAATGGCCCTGCCTGAATGTTAATTAAAACAGTTATCCTCATTTAGACAGCACGTAAATAAACTGGTGACTGGAAATTAACTCACTTGGGCGAGGTTTTAAACCCCAAAAGTTTTGCCTATAAGGATAGGGTTTGCAGGCCAAAGCAAATTGATCTCCCAATAGCGCTACATTTGAAAAAGATGGGTGCAACCCCAATCGATCGCTTCTGTTGAACCCAAAGCTGGAATTCTAACAAATATATCGTTTATTTTCTTCTTCTGCCATTATGACCGATCTAACACCAGATGCTCCCAACTCTCATCCGCAGCCAACCAACGCAACTGGCGAAGTTGAAGATTTACTGCGTAGCCTCCGGCGCAAAGAAGGCACCTGGGTTTTTTGGGGGCAAGCTTGCCAGACATTACAAAAGGCAGGCTACAATCCGCAGAAGATTTTTGAGGAGACTGGGTTTGAGCCGATCCAGCAGAATCAGGTTATCGTGGCGTCACAAGTTTACACGAGTATGGTGAATGCTGGTGTATCGGATGAGGTGCGATCGCACTTTCAACGTACCGGTAGCGATAGTTTATACGAATTTCGCATTCTCACCCAAACGGAACGCGCCGCCGCCGCTACTTTCGCCGTGGCACAAAAGCTTGACTCCCTAGCCGCGAAAGAATTAGCCAAAGCGATGAAAGAATTATCGCGGATGCGTACCTTGCCACCCGGTTTTACGGATAGTGCGGGCGACGCCCTCGCCTATCAGTATTGGAAATTTGCCCGCGAACAATCAGACTTGCAAGAGCGATCGCGCCTCATCGCTAACGGCTTAAAATATGCTACCAGCGACTCTGCTAGGCAACAAATCGAAAAGCTGCTGACCGATTTTAACGTTGTTCCTCGCCGTCCCGCTCCCCGCTTGCCGATCTATCGACTCGAAGCAGAGGAAGAATTGCCCCGCATCCTACCTGTAGTTGGCAAATTCCCCCTCTCCACTCAAGACTTAAAAGCTGTACCTTTGATTGAGGAAAGTGGGCCTTTCCGGGTTGTCAAGTTTTCCGGGTCGGGGGCATGGGTTCCCGTACCCGGTTGGCAAGTTATCCTAAATGCAGAAGATCCCGTAGCAATTTTGTGGGATAGCAATCTACTTCCTAACCAAATCAATAATTTGCACGAAGAAGTGATTGTAGTTGTAGATAGAGCCGATCGACAATGGGATGGTAATAGTTATTTTATTGCCGAACAAGAAGGGCAGTTGCAAATTCACTGGTTTGAAGATTCGCCAGAAGAATCGCTGCTAGGACGAGTTGTCTTGGTGCTGCGTCCTAAGAAAATTTTGGATGAAAATGTTACCAAGGATGTTTGGCAAATTGATGAGTAGGTTTTTTTAGGGGTTAGGGGTTAGGGGTTAGGGGTTAGGGGTTAGGGCGTCGGGGAGAGGGAAGAGGAAATAGAGAGAAATTTTGAATTTTGAATTTTGACTTTTGACTTCCCCACTCTTCCCCTAGCTATAACAACGATAAAGTTGATAGGGAATACCGATGCGGTGGTATTCAGAGGGATCGATCGCACAATTTGTTTGACCCGAAAGTGCTAATTGCGGCGGATAATCGCGCTGTCTAAGTCCGGGTGCAACTACCCACAAATTTAGGGGCAGTTTTTGTGGTGTGGGTAATTGAGATAAATTTTGCCAAACTGAATCATATCCCGGAGACAATTTGAAAAAAGCAAATGTCGGACAAATACTTGCATTTACCTCACATTGGGTTGGTGAGAATTGATCTATTCCTAAAGCGAAACTCAATCCCAAAGCAATATCCTGAGAATCTTTATATCCCATCACAACCATGAGAGAAACATTGGGTTCCCGCAGCATATCTTGGGCGACTCGCTGGGGATGGTATGGCTTTTGAAAAGCCATACCATAAAGGACAAAAATACAACTGAGAATGCCAACGAGTAAGAGAGTGGGAGAGAGTTTTGAGGTAGAGAATTTCTGACTTTCCTTGTTGACAAGCGCCGCTGCGATTAAAGCACAGATAGCTGGGTAATAGACAAAGTTATAGCGAGGCGCAATGGTGATATCTTTACCCAAAATATAGACGATCGCCAATAATTCTAGTAGCACAAAAAGGGAGAAACTTGCCAGAGTTAGGGTCGCCATCTGGGTTGCTTCGTTGTGCCAAAGTTGCTTTATCCCCTGAAAAACGTGCCATCCCAACCACCCACCAAATATAATCATCAACAAACCGGCAGGAATTGCTATCCACAGAGGCTGGTTTTCGACCGGCAGGGCAATTACCATGAGCAACCAAGCGGCTATGGTTTGGTATAAAGGAGCAATATTTTGGGGTGCGGGTAACCAACTGGTTTCCGGACGCCCAAAATGTCCTATTAATATCGGTAACCAGGGTATGAAGAAGGCAAATGGCAAAAACATTGCCAACAGTGGAATGATGGGTAAGGTGGGAAAAAAAGCTTTCAGTTGTTGCCTTTTTAGTAAAAAAACGATTAAAGTAGCGAACTCGGCGAGTAAGGCAAGGATATAAAAGTAGTGGACGTAAAGGCCAGTGGTGTTGATTGCTACCCAACTAAACCAAACTATTGGCCGTAATTTTTGTTGTTGAATATCTTGCTGGATTTGAATCAGTACCAGCAATGATAAAGTTATCAGCAATACAGGCAGAGTGTAATGACGCGCTTCTTGGGAGATGTAGAGGCCAAAGGGAGAAACTGCCATTAAAGCTGCTGCCATTAGCCCTGTTGGGCGGGAAAAAGCAACTCTATTAAGCCAGTAAATGGCAGCGATCGCACCCACTCCAAACAAAGCGGGTAGCGATCGCAATACCATCCTCAGTGCTGAGTACTGAGTGCCAAATTTTGCTACCCAGGCGTGCATCAGACAAAAAAACAGAGGTGGATGAGTAGACTGGGTAGCAAGGGTGCGGGCAATTTCCGGACAAGTAGCAGCTGAATTGAAAGTAAATATTTCCGGTAAGCGGCTGATGGGAAAAACCACTTCTACAGGCACATCGCTGTACGATCGCCCCAATGTAATTAAAGCAGTGATGACTTCATCCAACCACAAAGGCTTGAAATCGAGATGCCAAAATCTGAGAGTTATTCCCAGTGCGAAAGCTATTGCCAACCCCAGGTGATGACGAGAAATTTTCATCGCAATAACAGAGGTTTCTTCACGAAAGCTGCTATTTCCTGCGTCAACCAGTCTTTTTCAATCGGCGTTAACCAAAAACCGAAACGATGGGTGCGAACACCTTCCACGAAAGCGCAAGCTGTCACCGAGCGAGGTATTTGGCCTTTCAATTTTGCCAGCAGCTCATCCTCGGTCGGCACAAATTTACTCACTTCTACGCGATCGATATCCTGAGTGCGTCCCTGCACTTGGTAAAATACCCCCAGAAACGACCATCGCAGTCGGAAGTTTTGCCTGTCAATTTCCAGTTTCGTGCGACCCAGCAATTTAAACACCGAATCTTTCAGCTTGACTAAACCGAACATTCCTAAAAGAATTGCCCCTAGCGGAAACAGCCAGAAAAATGGACTGTAAAAAACCAAGCGGTAAAAAGAAAACAGAAAAGATGAGATTGCCAGCCACATCAATCCAGACACAAAATTGAACAAATCCCAGTATTGCCATCCCTGACGGGGAATTTCTGCCACCAAAAGCCGATCGGTTTTTGTCAAAGCGACGCGAGTACCTGCGGGACGCCGAAGTTTGGGGACGAGAACGCCATTGCCTTTTAGCACAGAAAGTGCTTCTTTGGTTGATAAAAATCGATTTTCTACTGTCGGTTCCAGCAGCTTGTCCAACCAGTCCGCGAATTCCGAGGAAAATTGTGACTGAGAGCGGAAATTAATCTTGAGCTGGCGAGAAGGAAATTCCGCAGGCGATCGATGAGTCAAAACGAACAGCAAAGTTGCCCCCAAACCGTAGAGATCGGTAGCGGCGAAAGCTTGCCCCCGAAACTGCTCTGGTGCCATGTAGCCGTAGGTACCCACAACCGTACTGCCACCAGTAATTGTATTCTGATAAGTGGCTTTTACCGAACCAAAATCCACTAAAAATATTTGTCCGTCTTCTCTCCTGATGATGTTATGGGGTTTGATATCGCGGTGGATAACGGGTGGTGTAAGTGCGTGCAGGTAACTCAAAACATCTAAAATTTGGGCAGCTAGCTGTCTAACCTCGGTTTCGGTGGCGTGCCAACCGCTTTGCACCAAAGAAAAGAGCGATCGCCCTTCTGCCAATTCTTGGACTAGGTAGAAAGACTGGTTATTGTTTGTTTCTACCTGAAAATAATCTATATAACGAGGAATGGCGGGATGGTTGAGGTGGGAAAGGACGCTGGCTTCTCGTTCAAACAGTTCTAAGACTTTCCAGTCAGCCATACGGTTGAGAGACAGCGCTTTGATCGCCACTCGCTTACGAGTTTGCAAATCTTCTGCCTCGTAAGTTGTCCCCATTCCACCTTGCCCTAAAATGTCAATTATTGTATATCGTTGGGCAACGATATCTTGAGGCTGGTGCAGCAGTTCCATGAAGCTTATTATGCTGTGGGTTGTACTCCGATCTTATGTCAGCGGTCAGAAGCTGACACTGACCTCAAACAACTGACAACTGACTTTTAACAAATGACACACAACAAAGAGCAGGCTTTGCAGCTGATTCGCGATCGTCTGCGATCGGGACAGCGGCAAATGGCAGATTGGCAAACAGGCCCGCTGGCGGTTTCTGCGGTTCCCGGTGCGGGTAAATCTACGGGTATGGCGGGTGCGGCGGCGATCGCGATCGCACGCAATCAACTGCATAGCCGTCGCCAGCTCGTCGTCGTCACTTTTACTCGTTCCGCTGCTGCCAATATCAAAGCCAAAATTCGCAGATATTTGCGAGAGGATTTGTCATTACCGCAAATAGGCTTTGTTGTCCAGACGTTACACGGTTTAGCGCTGAATATTGCCAGCCGCCATCCCCAACTTTCCGGTTTAAATTTAAATAATGTGACGGTAGTGACACCCGATCGCAGTCACCGTTTGATTCGCGCTGCGGTAGAGCGATGGATCGCGGCAAATCCCCGTCGCTATCAAATTTTAGTAGCAGGGCAGCAATTTGATGGGGAGGAAACGGAACGGTTGCGCCGTCAGTCGGTTTTGCGTACAGAGGTGTTGCCTTCTTTAGCACAAACGGTGATTCACGAAGCAAAAAGTTCCGGCTATTTGCCCGCAAAGTTGTGGGAATTGAGCGAACAAACGCGGGATGATTATGGAATTTTAGCGATCGCAGCGGGATTGTACGAGAATTATCAGGATTTATTGCGATCGCGTGACTTCATCGACTACGACGAAATGATTCTCGCCGCTTTGCGAGTATTGGAAAACGAAAATATACGTCGTCTCTGGCAAAACCAAGTTTTTGCCGTTTTTGAAGACGAAGCGCAAGATTCATCTCCCTTACAAACCAAATTATTGGAAATTCTCGCCACCGACCCCAGTAATCCCAACGCACCGCCGAATTTAGTGCGCGTTGGCGACCCCAATCAAGCGATCAACTCCACCTTCACTCCTGCCGATCCGATTTATTTTCGTCGTTTTTGTTCTGATTGCGAATCAAATAGGTTGCTGGCAACAATGGATAGAGCCGGTCGCAGCAGCCAAATTATTATCGATGCGGCTAATTTTGTGCTTGAGTGGGTGAATACTTCCCAATTGGCAGGTACAGAACAACCTTTTCGCCCTCAGAAAATTCTGCCAGTGACAGCGGATGACCCGCAACCGGATGCTAACCCAGATCCAGTCGGTCGGGGATTGGAAATTTACACGCCTCGCGATGTTCATCACTCAGTCAAGTTAATCGGTGAGCGAGTGCTGGAACTATTTGCCCAGTATCCCACGGAGAAGCGATCGGCAGCTGTGTTAGTGCGGACAAACGACCAAGGGCGATTTGTTCACCAACAACTAAAAGAAGAATATGGCGATCGCATAGATATATATGATGTAGTTCAGCACACTCTCTACACGAAAGTACCGGCAGAAATATTATCTCTGTTGCAATTTGTCGATCGACCCCATTCTCCCGACTACTTAAAAGCTGCCTTAGAAGTGCTGGTGCAACGCCAGTTAATTCCCCCGCAAGACCTCAACGCGCTTGCCAGTTTACCAGAACAATTCCTTTATCCCGGCCCTCTCGACCCACCGCAGACAGAACAAGTGCTGAAGGCGCGTCGTTTTTGTACAAAGTTACTTCGCGCCAGGATAGAGTTGCCCCATTACCAGTTGATTACTTTTCTAGCTTTAGCTTTAAATTATGACCCAACGGAACTTGCCACGGCTGACAAATTAGCCGAACGGGTAGTCCGACAAACTGCGGGTGACAATTCGATGCCGAGTACTCTCAATGCCCTCAGCGAAATCGTCAGTTCGGAAAGATTTGAACCTGTCGATACGGAAGGCAATGACAGTCAGTATACTCAACCGGGCAAGCTGACGATCGTCACGATGCACAAAGCGAAAGGGCTAGATTGGGATTACGTATTTATCCCGTTTTTGCACGCGGCGATGATTCCCGGCAATCTGCGGATACCGACACCGACTCAGTTTCTCGGTGATTTTACTTTAGCAGAGGTGGCACGGGCGCAAATTCGCGCCAGCCTTCACGGTGAATCTGCTTTACCGGAAGTTACGGAAGCTTGGGAAAAGGCGGGATATTTGAAAACAGCTGAGGAATTTCGTCTTCTCTACGTGGCGATGACGCGGGCGAAACGTTTGCTGTGGATGTCTGCTGCGAAACAAGCGCCTTTTACTTGGAGTAAGCCGGAGAATTTGCAGGAGCAATTGCCTTGTCCGGTAATCCCAATGTTAAAGGGTAAATTTCCGCGATCGATTGTTTCTTTGTCTATGGTGTCGAGTTGAATAGGCGTTTCTGTTTGCGTTTGAGTACCGCACCCGCACCCATATCACCAAATGCGAGTAAAGTCAATTCCCAATTATGTTCCGGAACAGATTGAGGAACAGGATCGGGGGCGCGAAAGATGTCTATCTGGAATGAAGCTAGAGGACTGCCGTTAAGTCTTCGACTGTAACGGGAGATGAATGGCGACCAATATATAAACTGAGTGTGAGCGAATCCTTATTTTGGTGTCGCTTGTTGCTCAACATACCAAAAAATCGATCGTTCCTACATGATTAATGGAGACAGTATCAAAGTACGAAAATGGGCCGCTTATATCAGCAATGGTGGTAAATTCTGTTGCGTTGCTTATTGTGAAAATTGTTGTATCCAAATCTAGTATCTCCAAAAGCTTGTGGAAATTACTGAAGGCTTTTCGCTTTCAACCATCTATTCACGATTAATATCAAGTAATTATGACATATAAGAACTAGACTTTATCAGTAGTTGTACGTAATCTTTATCAAAAAAATATATTTAAAGGTTTTGATTAAAGATGGGATCGAAACGAACGGGAGATTAGCGAGTAAAACTAGCCGAGTCTAACGGGTGGTAGCAAAGAAACCGGGTTTCTCTGTAGCCAATCGAGCTAAAAAAGGCTGCAATCGGGTCAATTGCACGATATTACATGGCTATTTGTAATATTGCCGCTCGATCCATATCCGTATTTCTGCATCTGTACGCAAGGATATGGAGCGATCGCTGACTTGATTCGGAAGCTTGCCGATAGTAAAATAAGATTCAGTTGAATTATACCAAAACTTTGCGTTCGGAATCGACTGCGATATCCCCTAACTTTAGCTAAGTAGTTCGCCATGCAGAAAGTGGCGTAAATTAAGCATTAAAACTGTTCGTAACGCAAAAACCTTATCCAAAATTCTTTGTCAATTTGATTGATAAATTACTTGACATTGAAATCATTTACCAATTTTGTTAGTTTCCACAACAATGTCCTATTTAGGTAAAATTCTCGTTTCCTATTTAGAAAATAAGCGATAATATAAGAATATCTCTGTTGAGGGCTTTTCTTAAACTCACAAGTGGCTACCAAGACTTCACTACACCCTGATGACTGAACCAAATCGGCGAGCTGAGGGTGGTGGTTGAAGATACTCTTGTTAAGAAACATTGACAAATAAAGCAGTTTGTCAAAAGAAATTGCTGCAATTTTTTGCGCTCGGCTATAGCGGAGTGGATTTTGTATATACCCAGAGTTAATGCAGTGGTTAAAACTTACTTTTTCAGGGTTAGTACTTAGATTTAACAATAAATGTGATGTCATACTCTGGAGAACTAACGGTAAGGGGATTTGTTAGTTTGCATATCATATTGTTTTTTGTTAAGATTTTTTTAAGAATTATAAAATTTAGTTTTTTTCTATCCATCAAAAGTAAGATATATATATGTAATCCAGAACGCAGAAATTGTTTGAAAATGCCGCTAAGGAACCAGGATGACTACCAACGATTTAGCTATTGACAAGCTGAGCGACCAAATACAAATTTACAGCCAGAGGCAGTTCAGTGGGAGGCTTGACGTACAGGGAGCGACGACTTGGAGCCTTTACTTTTGCCTCGGTCGCCTTGTCTGGGCTACCGGGGGAACACATCCGCACAGGCGGTGGTACAGGTATCTCAGTCAGTACTTTCCTCAGATCGCTTCCAACAGCATTCGCCTCAGAGAGACCGATATAACCAGATACTGGGAGTATCAAATTTTAACCGTCTTGGTGAAGAGGCAGAAGATTGCGGGAGAACAGGCTGTAGCTGCAATCAAGAGTACAGTAGCAGAAGTTTTGTTCGATATCCTCCAGCATCAAGAAAAACAGCAGCTGACTTACACTTGTACTCAAGAAGAAGTTTTAGATGCGTCGCTAACCCTAATTAGCCCAGCCCAAGCTTTGCAAGAGTCCCAACAAGCTTGGGAAACTTGGCGCAGTGCTGGTTTGGCGAATTTATCGCCCAATTTAGCGCCTGTGCTGAAACAAGCGGAGGAACTGCAAAAGTTGGCTTCCCCTCGCGTTTACCAAACGCTGGTGAAGGTGATTGATGGAAAACGAAGTCTCCGAGATTTGGCACTTCTTGTGAAGCAAGATTTACTAACGCTAGTGCGATCGCTCACGCCTTATATCCGAAAAAAAATCATCGGACTCGTAGAAATTGCGGACTTGCCCAAACCGGGCACAACCGCCACAACTCCACCCCCACAAACCGCACAAAGCAGAGGAGAAACAGAAATTCCTCCCACGGAACCATTGCAGCAAATACCAATAGCCAAACCTTTACCCTCACCGCCGCCACCGCCACCACCACCGACAGTTTCAATACCATCAAGACCTTTAGTGGCATATGTGGAGGATAGTACGCTGGATTGCCAAATAATGGAGGATATTCTCCTTAAAGCTAGCTATAAATTTTTGAGTATCAAAGATTCTATGCAAGCTTTGCCACTGCTGTTGCAACACAAGCCAGATGTAATTTTTCTAGACCTGGTTATGCCAGTTGCCAACGGCTACGAAATTTGCGCCCAAATTCGCAGAATTTCATCTTTTAAAAACACACCTGTGATTATTCTTACGGGCAATGACGGGATAGTCGATCGAGTTCGTGCCAAAATGGTGGGAGCAACTGACTTTTTGTCTAAACCGGTAGTAGCTAACAAAGTACTGGCAGCCCTACGAAAACATTTGAACTCTTCACCAGTGTCAGACTCTGAGCCTCAATTATTACGCTATCAAACTTCTTAAAGGTTTGATGTCGTTTTTCAGGAGCCTGAGTTGGTTTCTCATGACCGATGACCAAGATAGATCTCGTGTCACCTTTTCCCGATTTGAGAGGAGTATATGACCACAGTATTAGTAGTTGAAGATAGCTTGACAGACATGAAACTCATGACTTATTACCTACAACAGGCAGGCTTAGCTGTGGTTAGTGCTAATAGCGGTGAAGAAGCTCAGGAAAAACTGCATTCGCACAAGCCAAACTTGATCATTCTTGATGTCGTCCTGCCGGGTCAAAGTGGGTTTGAACTGTGCCGAGAAATTAAAACCGACCCGCACACTAGCGAAATCCCGGTAGTCATTTGTTCCACAAAAGATACTGATGTGGACAAAATGTGGGCCAATATGTTGGGTGCGGACGCCTACTTGCCAAAACCGGTAGAGGAGACAGAACTGCTGCGTACAATTAGACAACTAATTAAGTAGTCATTATTTCAAGGCCAAGCCAATCCAAAATCCTGGCATCCAAAATCCAAAATCCTTGCATCGGGTGACCGATGCCCAATGCCCAATTAACAAAAATTATGATTGATTCTGTAAAAAAAGGTTCTGCACTTGCTCGCGTTGCTTCTCCTCCCAAAGCCCCAGTTTCATCAGAGGATGAAAAGTTTTTACGCTTTCAGCTAGGAACAGAGGGTAAAGCTTTGCTACCTCTTAACATTATCTATCAAGTGATGCGAGTACCTGGGTCTGAAATTCTGCCAGTTCCGCAAATGCCTACTTGCGTTTTGGGTATTTACAATTGGCGCGGGGAGATGTTGTGGTTGGTGGATATCGGTCAGCTGGTGGGATTTCCGACCTTGTGGGAACCTTCTGCTGGTAAAGGGGGAGTTGGAGGGGATCTCATGACGATCGCTATCCAAGTTAACGATCGGTCTCTGGGATTAGTCGTGCCCCAAATAAACGATATCGAATTGCACGATAGCCAACAAATGCAAGTTCCTTCTATGGGATTATTTGCTCCTGAAGTAATGCCCTATTTGCAAGGTTATTTAATTACCGAAAATAGCGAAGTTTTGATGGTACTGAATGGGGAGGCGATCGCACAGGCTCCCCTTTGGCAAATGCACAGAATAAATGGCGAATTGTAAATTTCAGAAAAAAATTAAATCGAAAATAGATTTAAAATTATAAATCTGAGATTTGCAATTTAATTGGTCGCTACATTGCTAATTCATTTAAGTTTACAGAGGTTGAATCGATGACTGCGTACTACCAAACTAACCAGAACGAACAAGAAAATAATGGGAATAAAGGCGAGCGAAACCAGGGAAACGGTAGCTCGCCTATAAAAATAATTGC
Organism: Aerosakkonema funiforme FACHB-1375; assembly: GCF_014696265.1. Taxonomy (GTDB): domain Bacteria; phylum Cyanobacteriota; class Cyanobacteriia; order Cyanobacteriales; family Aerosakkonemataceae; genus Aerosakkonema; species Aerosakkonema funiforme_A. The sequence continues at coordinate 60,425 of NZ_JACJPW010000040.1, forward strand.
GACAGCATTCGGAAGTTTAAAATCAGACTTAGAAAAGACAGTAGTATGGAAAACTCCGGACATCCAAAATAAAGTGCTGCGAATGGAAAGTCTAGTGGCTAACGTGGAACACAAATTTAAAGCCACTTGGGATGCAGCCGTGCAGGCACAATTTAAAAATGAAAGAGATAAAGTATTTGCGATCGCATCTGGAATTCGCCAAGCTAAAGACTGGGATGCCAAGCTGAAAACGGCTGCGATCGAAGTACGCAAACACCTACAAGCAGATCGAGTACTGATCTATCGCTTCAACGGCGATAGCTTTGGTGTAGTCGTAGCGGAGGCGATCGATCGAGAATTGACTCCATCTCTAGGCCAAAGTCTTGCCAGCAGTAGTTTTGGAGGTGAGCGAGCCTCCGATTATTTAAATCGGCAAGTTGTGGCAATTGACGACATTTCTGCCAGCGAAATTACCCTTTCTCAAATGCAGTTGCGGGAAAATCTGCAAGTAAAAGCAAGTTTGAGCGTACCGCTGCTGATGGATGAAAAAGTCTGGGGTTTGCTAGTAGTTCAACAATGCAATTCATCGCGTCATTGGCTGGAAACAGAAATCAACTTAGTTTATCAAATTGGCACAGAACTTGCCCATCTCCTGCAACCATATGAGTTCCGCTTGCAGCTACAACGCCAAGTAGAACAAGAACAAACGTTGAATAAAATAATCGCACGTATCCGGCAATCTCAGGAGTTGGACAGCTTATTCAAAGCAACGAGTCGGGAAGTTCGACAGTTACTAAATGCCGATCGCGTGGCGGTATTTCGTTTCTTCCCCGAACAAGGCTTTGACGAAGGAGAATTTATTTCTGAAGATGTGTTGCCAAGCTACACTTCCACAGTGGGATTGAAAGTACGCGACCATTTATTCGGACAAAACTTTGCTCCTCAATATCGGCAGGGTCGCATCCAAGCAGTTGCAGATATTCACAATTCGGGAATGTCCGAATGCCACGTCGAATTACTCGCGCAATTTCAAATCCGAGCTAACTTAATTGTGCCCCTGATCGACAAAGATGAACTGTGGGGATTGCTCTGCGTTCACCAGTGCAATGGCCCGCGTGAATGGCAAACTCATGAAATTGATTTTGCTAAGCGAATTGCCGCTCAGTTTGGGGTTGCCTTGGGACAAGCTAACTACCTGCAACAACTGAAAGATAAATCCGAGCAGTTAGCAGTTGTAGCGGAACGGGAGAAAAACTTTATTCAGATTATCGGTAAAGTTGGACAATCGATCGCCGATAAGATTCAGCACTCCCAAGATATCGACACAACTTTTAAAACAACTACTCAACAAATCCGACGCTTGCTGAATGCAGACCGAGTGGTAGTTTATCGCTTTAATGCTAATTGGGGCGGTACTTTCGTAGCCGAATCAGTCGCTACTGGCTGGACATCTTTACTCAACAATCATTCAGATGATAACCACTACGTAGACGATATTGTTGATTATGGCGGTACACTACAACGAAAGGGAGTAAAATTCCGAGTTACGGATAGCTATTTGCAGCAAACTCGTGGAGGTCATCGCCACGAACGCCACAATTTTGTAGTTGATGATGTCTCTAAAGCGGGTTTTCCAGATTGCTACGTGGAACTTTTAGAGCAATTTGAAGCCAAAGCTTATGTGCTTGTGCCGATTTTTGCGGGGGAAACGCTTTGGGGTTTGTTAGGTGCGTATCAAAATACAGGTTCTCGTCATTGGGAAGAATCTGAAATAAATTTGCTGACTCAAATTGGCACCCAATTGGGAGTGGCTTTGCTGCAAAGCGAGAGTCTCAAACAATTGCGAGTAAAATCAGAAAAACTGACTGAAATCGCACAACGGGAGCAAACGCTAACTAAAGTTATTGACAAGATTCGGCAGTCGCTAGATGTGAATGCGATCTTCAGGACAACAACGCAAGAAATGCGTCAGTTGCTGAATTGCGAGCGCGTCGCTGTTTATCAATTCCAACCCGATTGGAGTGGTATTTTCATCGCCGAATCGGTAGGCGGTAGCTGGACAAAATGGGTAGGCCCGGACATCACAACTGTTTGGGAAGATAGCCACTTGCAAGAAACCCAAGGCGGTCGCTATCGTAAAAATGAAAGGTTTGCCGTTGAGGATATTTATTCCAAAGCTCACGATGTCACTAAGATCGGTCTTTCGCGCTGTCACGTCGAAATGTTGCAGCATTTTGAAATCAAAGCTTATATTATTGTGCCGATTTTTCTTGGCGATACGCTTTGGGGTTTGCTAGCTGCTTATCAACACTCAGATGTGCGTCACTGGGAAGATGCAGAAGTGAATTTGCTGGCCCAAGTGGGTATCCAAATGGGTGTGGCTTTGCGACAAGCAAAATATGTGGAACAAGTGAAGGAGCAATCCGAGCAATTAGCGGCGGCGGCGAAACGGGAGAAAGAAGCAAAAGAGCAGTTACAACAACGAGCAATTCAGTTGTTGAGTGCGATTCAGCCGACTTTAAAGGGCGATTTGACGGTGCGGGTTCCGATTACAACTGATGAAGTGGGAACGATCGCAGATGCTTACAATAACATCATCCAGAGCTTACGTAAAATCCTCGTGCAGGTGCAAACTGCCACTGGAAAAGTGCAGCAAACTTCTCAAGTTAGCGGCGTGTCTATTGGAGAGTTGTCTCAGCAAGCGCAGCATCAGTTTAAGCAACTTACCCAGGCGCTTCAACAAGTGAAGGCGATGGTAGATTCTACCCAAGCAGTGTCAACAAACGCGCAACAAGTGGAAGTTGCGGTACAGCAAGCTAACCAAACTGTACGCCAAGGGGATGCAGCGATGAACCGCACGGTGGAAGAAATTATCACCATTCGCGAGACTGTGGCGACAACAGGTAAGAAAATTAAACGTTTGAGTGAATCATCGCAAAAAATCTCCAAAGCGGTGAATTTGATTCGCGATTTGGCTACGCAAACTAACTTGCTGGCTTTGAATGCGGCGATCGAAGCTACGAGAGCGGGAGAATACGGTAAGGGATTTGCTGTGGTAGCGGATGAAGTCCGCAGTTTGGCGCGTCAGTCGGCGACAGCAACTACTGAAATCGAGCAGTTGGTGCAGGAAATTCAATCAGAAACTGGTGAAGTTGTAGTGGCGATGGACACTGGTATTCAACAGGTGGTGCAAGGTACTCATTTGGTGAATGAAACTCGTCAAAGTTTGAATGCAATTGTGAGCGCTACGGCACAAATTCAGCAGTTGGTGGAAAAGATTACCCAGGCAACTCAGCTGCAAACTCAACAATCGCAATCGGTGACAGCAACGATGACGAGTGTGGCGGCGATCGCTAACAAAACTTCTGAGGATTCTCTGAATATTTCTGCTTCGTTCAAAGAGTTAGTAGCAATGGCAGAAGAGTTGCAGGCTAGTGTAGGCAGATTTAAAGTCAGCTAATTTTAGATTTTAGATTGCAGATTTCAAATTTAAGGGATTAATTAATCTGCAATCTGAAATTTTAAATGTAAAATTGGCAATTTATCAGGGGTATATATGAACCGAGAACAGATGAAAACACGAACTAAGGAGTTTGCCAAACGGGTAATTAACTTGTGCAGGAAACTTCCGGAAACCAGAGAAGGGCAGCTTATTGGCAATCAACTATTCAGATCGGGAACTTCAGTAGGTGCTAATTATCGCGCTGCTTGTCGAGGGCGATCGAGGGCTGAATTTATTGCCAAACTCGGTATTGTTTTGGAAGAAGCTGATGAATCTTTATACTGGCTGGAAATACTGGCAGAAACTGAAATTGTCAAGCCTGAACTTTTGATGTCGCTTATGAGCGAGACTAAAGAACTTGTGGCTATCTTTGTCGCTAGTCTCAATACAGCCAAAGGCAAAGTGTAAAATAGCCAATTTAAGATTTAAGATGGCAGATTGAATAAATTTGCTATCTGCCATCTCAAACTCTTACTTAAATTTGAAATCTGAAATCTCAAATTTTAAATTAATATGAGCCTTGATACCAATATCCGCGAACAGGGTTATCAGTATTTTGTTGCAGAAGCACCGGAACTTTTGCAGGCGATCGAACAAGATTTGCTGACTTTGCGAGAAGATTACAGCCTTGTTAAAGTGCATAGCTTAATGAGGACAACCCATACCCTTAAAGGTGCGGCTGCCAATATGGGGCTGGAGACGATTAAAACGATCGCTCACCATTTGGAGGATGTATTTAAAGTTCTATATAGCCCCGATTTGTCGATCGATACAGAATTAGAAACGCTGTTAATTGAAGGGTATGAGTGTTTGCGCTTTCCTTTGATGGCGGAAATACAAGGCGGTTATATAAATGACAATGAAGTTTTGGATCGGGCAGTTTATGTATTTGCCCAATTGCAAGAAAAATTGGGAGATTATTTTGCTCGCGAAACGCATATTCCTACTTCGGTGGAGTTAGGATTTGATATTACTCAATCTATTTTTGAAGTGGGTGTTAAACAAAGACTGGAAGAATTGGTAAATCTTTTAAATAATTCTCAACCTTGGCAGGTAGAGCCAGCTTTGCGAGAGCAAGCAGAAATTTTTGTAGGTTTGGCGGAATCTTTAAATTTACCGGGGTTTGGTGCGATCGCGCAAAAAACGATCGCTGCTTTAGAGCTTCATCCAAAACAAGCAAGTAATATTGCCAAGGTAGCTATAACTGATTTTTGGCAAGCCTGGTCAGCGGTGATGGCGGGCGATCGCACTCGTGGTGGAGAGCCTTCTTTTACCTTACAACAGCTAGCCGGGACAATTTTACCAGTAAAAGTGGCGATCGAGGTAGGAGAGGATAGGAGGGGCGGCGCAGAAGAACAGGAAGAATTTGTTTTTTCGGAGTCCGATTCCGAATTTTCTAGCTTTATAGATGAAGCAGAAAATTTTGTTGAAATAGATGATTATGTTGATTTACCAGCCTCAGATTTAGATCTCAGCTTAGAAGAAGTTTTTGGCAGTTTGGTTGCCGATACAATAGCTCAAAGTACTGAAATTAGCCCAATCGCAAAACAGACGGCGAATGTCACGGCTGCCAATGTAGCAGAGGTGGATGAAAGTACGGAAGATGGGGAAAATTATCAACGCATAGTTACTAAATCCCAAATCCCAAATCCCAAACCTGTTTCTCCATCTGTACGAGTTGATTTAGATCTGCTAAAAAGCCTGAGTCACTTAGCAGGGGAACTGCTGATCAATCAAAATCGCCTAGCTAATATTGCCGAGCAAATTCAAGACTCGGTTGGGCGATCGCGCTTGCGGTTGCGACGACACCAGCAAACAATGAGCGAACTGCGCGACTGGTGCGATGAAATATCGATCGCCCAGGAGCGACAAAATGCCAAATTGCAGATTCCCGACTTTAAATTACCAAATGGAGAAGCAAAACTTCTTTCTGCGATCTTAAATCTCAAATCTGAAATTAACTCTAACTTCGATTCCTTAGAGTTGGATCGCTACAGCGAACTTCACGTACTTTTGCAATCAGCCATAGAAGAAATTGTCCAACTAGAAGAATCTACAGATTCTACCGATATATTGGCACGACAATCAAGCCAAATTATTGAAAAACAGCGACGCCTGTTGAATAACGTGCAAGATAACATGAGAGAGGCACAAATGTTGCCTGTTGGGGAAATTTTCAGTCGCTTTCCTCGACTCTTGCAACAACTGACGACAGCTCATCGCAAACCAGTAGAACTGACGCTGCGGGGTACAGATGTGCTGGTGGATAGGGCGTTAGCAGAAAAGCTGTACGACCCGTTACTGCACTTAGTTCGCAATGCCTTCGATCACGGGATCGAAGCACCTCAAATTCGCGCTCATAGAGGCAAACCAGAAACAGGTAACATTGAAATTCGTGCCTATCATCAGGGCAATCAAACAATTATTGAAGTCAGCGATGACGGTCAGGGGCTGGACTTAGATCGGATTCGGCGGCGTGCGATCGAACTGCAATGGATGTCTGCGGAACAAGCTAATAAATTGTCTGAAAATGCCGTGTTAGATTTGTTGTTTGAACCGGGATTTTCTACCGTATCGCAACTGAGCGATCTTTCCGGTCGCGGCATTGGTTTAAATGTTGTACGTTCCCAAATGCAGGCGCTTTACGGATCGGTTTTAGTACGCTCGGAACCGGAGAATGGCACAACATTTTCTCTGCAATTTCCGCTAACTTTAACAATGGGGAAATTGATGGTTTGTGAGGTAGGTGGTGCTGTGTATGCCTTGCTATCGGATGCTATTGAACAGATAATTATCCCCAAATCAGAGCAAATTCAAAAATTAGAAGGTCAAAAAGTATTGCGCTGGAGTAGGGGCGAGTCTCAAGTTATGGTGCCTGTGTACAATATGGCCGAATTGCTGGGCTACAGTTACCATTCTCAAGCACCGGGTTACACTCCTCTGCTGCTGCTACGCCGACATCAAGAACTTTTGGGGTTGGAAGTCGATCAAATTTTGGGCGAACAAGAACTGGTGATTAGACCTTTAGGTAAAGCGATCGCACCTCCCAGCTATGTCTACGGTGGCAGTACCCTTGCTGACGGTCGCCTCACACTTGTGATTGACGGTACTGCGTTGGTCGATCGCTTGTTTAATCAATTAACAGTAAAATTGCAGATTTCCGATCTAAAATTGCCAATCGATAACAAAAATCCTACGTTCAATCTGCAATCTGAAACTTCAAATTTGAAATTAAAGCCATCTGCGATCTCTCCTCTTCTTCTTCCTCGTTCTCCCTCTGCTTCTATCGCCTCTTCTTCTCCTAAAATTTTGGTAGTAGATGATTCGATTAGCGTGCGTCAAACGTTAGCATTGCTCCTGCAAAGAGCGGGTTACCAAGTGCTACAAGCACAGAACGGTCGAGAGGCACTACAGCAAATGCAACAAAATCGAGGTATTCAATTAGTCATTTGCGATATTGAAATGCCTGTGGTGAATGGTTTTGAATTTTTAAACAATTGCAGTCAAGACCCAGATTTAGCTAAAGTGCCTGTGCTTATGTTAACTTCTCGCCAAGGTGAAAAATATCGGCTTATATGCTTAGAAATGGGGGCTGTGGGCTACTTTACCAAGCCCTATCGCAACGACGAACTTTTGGGTGCGATCGCTGACTGGCTCGCTCAAAAAGCTCCCGCTGCCATCACTTTCTAAGAGAGTCAAAAATGCGAACAAGGGGGAAAAGGAAAAAGGGGAAAAACCCTTTCTCCTTTTCTCCCTTTTACGCTTTTTCCGAACCTGTGTCAGCAACCCAGTTTCTAGCATTACTTGACTGAGGCTCTAGCAGCCTAGCATTTAAGAATTTCTTCACAAGTAGATGACATACTTTGACGATCGAGTTGCCGCCAAAGATGGTAACATCATCAGGGTGGCTTATCGCTCGGCAGCAGTAACTTGCTGCCATTACCCAAAGCGATTACCTAAGATAATCCCAACAGTTGCCGCCTAAAAGCAAAAAACAATGATAATTTCAGATTTAAATTTGAAATTTATCGAAATCATTTAGTAAAGTATCTAACGGCAATTCCTTATGCTTGGACTCAAGCGCTTAAGTATTAAAGCAAAAGTTCAAATCATGCTCCTGATAGTGAGTATGATTTCCATACTGGTGATTGGCTACCTGGGCTGGAGTTGGGCAAGGGCTGAGCTGAGAGAGACTCTCTTCGATCATTTGGCCAGTATCCGTAGCGCCAAAGCTTATCAGCTAGAATCCTACTTTACCAACTTAAAGCACCACCTGGAGACTCTGTGTGAGGATCGGATGGTAGTGACAGCAATGAAGGAGTTCAATGAGGCATACGACGAACTCAACCAAAAAAGTATTCCTGCGGAGTGGGATAAAGCAATTGAAACATATTACAGCAAGGAATTTTTACCTCGGCTGTCTAAAAACATTCTGGGAACACCCAACTTTGAAACCTACGCGCCACAAAGTCCAGCAGCTCGATATCTCCAATATCACTACATTGCCCATAACCCGCATCCGGTGGGAGAAAAAGATGCTTTGCAGAATGCGGGAGACGATAGCAAGTACAGCAATATTCATACCCAGTACCACAAGCTATTTCGGGACATCATCAAAAAGTTTGGCTACTACGATCTCTTCCTGATCGATCCGAAAAACGGGGAAATTGTCTACTCAGTTGATAAAGAGACGGATTTTGCCACAAATCTGAGTGAGGGCCCTTACAGTCGCAGCAATTTAGGGAATGCGATCGCATCTGTGCAGGATAATCCCGATCGCGACGCGATTACAGTAGTCGATTTCCAATTCTATCGCGCCTCCTATGGGGCACCTGCGGCATTTATCGCTGGCCCGATTTTAGACGGTTCCCAGTTGGTCGGCATTCTCGCCGTGCAAATGCCGGTGGATGAGATTAACGACATCGTAACAGGGCATCGCCAGTGGCAGGGTCTGGGGAAAACAGGAGAAACCTATCTGGTGGGTTCGGATTTTCTGATGCGATCTTCTTCCCGCTTTTCGATCGAAAAGCCGGAGGACTACAAGGCAACTTTGCGTGCTAGGGGTACAAAAGAAGAGACGATTCAACTCATTAGTAATATCGGCACTTCTATCCTGTTGCAGAAGATCGACACCAAGGCAGCAAAAGCGGTCATCAAACATGGTGAAGGTAGCAAAATCACTCAAGACTATCGCGGTATTAAGGTACTCAGTTCCTACTCGCGCCTCAATCTACCCGGCTTAGACTGGGCAATTGTGTCGGAAATAGATATCGCTGAAGCCTATAAATCTCTTTATTCGCTGCAAAGTTACCTGTTTACCTCAACCGTAATCCTCGTGTTGGTGGTAACTTTTGTGGCTGGTGTAGCCGCCGCCAAATTTGTCAAACCGATCAAAGCGATGGTGGAAGCATCTGAGAAAGTAGCTGCGGGAGAAGCAGACGTTGAACTGGTGGTGGATACGCAAGATGAGTACAAAGATTTGGCAGATATCTTTAACCAAATAATTAAAGGCTTTCGCCAGCAAAATCACGAAGTCGAACAGAAATATCGCCAAAGCGAGAGCTTGTTATCGAAATTATTGCCCAAGACGGTAGCCGATCGACTCAAGAAAGGCGAAAAAGAAATTAACGACTCGATTCCACAAGCGACGGTGATGTTTGCCAGCATAACTGGCTTAAGGAAGTTAGAAGCAGATAAGGGTGTTAAAGCAGTTGCAGAACAACTCAACGAATTGATCGATTCCCTCGATGAACTTACCGATCGCTACGATGTAGAAAAATTAAAGGTCGCCTGCGATCGCTACATTGCCATTTGCGGACTCACCAAACCCCGTCTCGATCACGAAAAACGAATGATGGATTTTGCCTTGAAGGCACTCGACATTACGCAAGGCATTAATAACCGACTTAATACCAGGCTGGGTCTCGGCATTGGTATTCATGCAGGCAGAGTGACGGCAGGCATCATCGGTACGCAAAAGTTTTCTTACGATTTGTGGGGAGAGACGGTAGTAATCGCCAGTTACCTGAATACTCAAGCTGAAGCCAACGCGATTGTAGTTACCCAATCAGTGCGCGATCGCTTGGGCGATTCATACGAATTTGAACATGGAAAAGCGATCGATGTGGAAGGTAACAGACTAAATACCTGGGTGTTGAGGAAGAGAGCGCTGACAGATCTAATCGGTGCGCTTACAGGTGGTTTAGATCTCGATGCTTTTGATGAATTTAACGACGGTGATGATATAAAACCAAACAAGCCGATCGAACCACCAAAATCAACGATTAACCAATTTACTAGCAGTTTCGGTGTGGCTGCGTTTGACGACGTTACAAAAGACGACGTACAAACAACCGCTCCCTCAGTAAATAAAACTACTTCTTCACCGACATCAAGTTTCGGTCAACTGACTGGCGATTTAGGTATTGATGATTTTGATGATATTCAAGATGAGAAAAGCGATGCGCTCGCCGATAGCAAAACTACTTCTTCACCGACATCAAGTTTCGGTCAACTTACCAGCGATTTAGGTATTGATGATTTTGATGACATTCAAGATGAGAAAAGTGATGCGCTCACCGATAAGCAAACTGCTGAAGTAACCACATCAAGTTTCGGTCAACTGACTGGCGATTTAGGTATTGATGATTTTGATGACATTCAAGATGAGAAAAGTGATGCGCTCGCAGATAGCAAAACTGCTGAAGTAACCACATCAAGTTTCGGTCAACTGACTGGCGATTTAGGTATTGATGATTTTGATGGCATTCAAGATGAGAAAAGCGATGCGCTCGCCGATAGCAAAACTGCTGAAGTAACCACATCAAGTTTCGGTCAACTGACTGGCGATTTAGGTATTGATGATTTTGATGACATTCAAGATGAGAAAAGCGATGCGCTCGCCGATAGGCAAACTGCTGAAGTAACCACATCAAGTTTCGGTCAACTGACTGGCGATTTAGGTATTGATGATTTTGATGACATTCAAGATGACAAAAATGATGCTTTAAGCGCGAGCGAAACCGTTGAATCACCCACATCGGAGATTAGCTCGCTAGCTAGTGATTTAGAGCCAAATGAGGTCGAGGATATTGCAGATGAAGATATTCAAACAACAGTTCTACCACTGGAGCAAACCGTTGCATCATCCACATCGGAGATTAGCTCGCTAGCTAGTGATTTAGAGCCAAATGAGGTCGAGGATATTGCAGATGAAGATATTCAAACAACAGTTCTACCACTAGAGCAAACCGTTGCATCATCCACATCAACGATTGAGTCGATCGCTAGCGATGAATTAGAGCGCAATGAGTTCGAGGATATTGCGGATGATGATTTACAAACAACGACTCATTCAGGAGAACAAACGAGTGAATTGTCTGCTTCAATGATGGAATCGATCGCTAATGATGTCGAGCAAATCGATTGGGATGACATCAAAGAAGAGTCAGTTAAAACAACGGCTCAGCCACTATTACAGACAGGTGAATTGCCCGCGTCAATGATGGAATCTATCTCTAGCGATCGATTCGAGTCAAATGAAGTCGAAGAAATGGCAGATGAAAATAGTCAAATAACCGATCGGACAGCAGAACAAACAGGTGGATTACCTACGTCAATAATTAAGAAACTTCGCCAAGATTTACGACAAAACCAGTCAGTGTCGGAGGAAATTAAAGATGAGAAGGTAGAACCAACCAGGATTGCCGATCCTTCTGATACAAAAAGTTTTATTACTGAAAGCTTCCTGCAAAATGTTTTAAGGGAAGCATCCCAGCATAAAGCTTGGCTGAAATATCAGTCTGAATTGTCATCAACAACACCAGAAAAGCACTTAAATATTAGGCAAATTGCTAGCAATTTTCGTCGTCAAGAAGGAAACAATTCGGAGGAAAATAAAAATGAAGACCTACAAACAAATGCTACACAAGAAAATCAGACCAATGAAACACCCACATCGACGAGCGAGCAACTACCTAGCGATTTAGGTCAGAATGAATTGGATGATAAAAAAGATGATGACGTAAAAATAACCGAATGAAAAACTGCATTCAAGGATTAGTTAAGAGTGGTTAACAGTCAGAAGTCAGCAATAATCAACTGCTGAATTATAGCTACTGACAGGCAAGCTCACCTATTGACTACAAGGTAGTGTTTAATATCTAATTAACAGAAAGGTTAATCGCGGTAATGGAAAAATCGAATTTAATCTGGGGACTGGTATTAATTGTCGGATTTCCCATCCTGAGCATCATTCTGGGAGAAGGACGCGAATACCTAGCAAAGCGAGAAAATCCACTCGCAAACTTTTTTAACAACATCCGCGTGTTTATCTTGCCGCTTCTAGCAATTGTGCTGGTAATGGCGCAACTTTTGGAGTTCAAAGCTACTGGTCTCCCGCTAGAAATTGCGGAAACCGTGTTAGGTTTTGCGGCAATTTACACCATACTTTCATTAGTAAATGTGGTACTAACAGATGGAAAAAAGCAGCAATTCTGGCAGATTCTGGTTCCCAGTTTGTTATTTCAAGTAACCCGCATTTCTGTTGTGCTGGGAGTTGTGGCTTATCTGCTGGCAGATGTCTGGCAAGTTGACCTGAGTCAAGTTTTCGCTGCTTTAGGAGTAGGTTCGCTGGTGATTGCGTTAGCGCTGCAAGATACGCTGAGTAACCTGGTTTCTGGTTTTCTGCTTATTTTTGAGTCTCCCTTTAAGATAGGTGACTGGATTAAGGTAGATGAGCAAGAGGGAGAAGTGCTGGAAATTAACTGGCGTGCTGTTCGCTTAAAGACAAGAGAAAGAGATGTTGTGATTATCCCTAATGGAGTGCTGGGTCAAAATATTATTTACAACTATACACTGCTAGATCCGTTGCACGCCGATCGCGTAGTTTTAAACTTTTCTAATCAAGAGCCGCCCAACCGAGTTAAGCAAATATTACTAGAAGCGGTGCTTTCGGTTGAGGGCGTTATGTCTCATCCAGAGCCGGAAATTCGACCGATCAAATTTTCAGAAGTTATGGCTGAATACGAAGTCGAGTACTACATAGCAAAGTTTGCCCGTAGTGAGGAAATTCGCGGTCAGTTCATGACAAATGTTTATTACGCCGCCAAACGCAATAATCTAGATAGTCCCATACCGGCGCAAAAGCATTACTTGCTCACCCGCAAGGATTTGCAATCCCATGATGATTCTCACGAAATCGCAGAAACTTTGCTGTCTCTCTCTTCTTTTAGCTTTCTAGAGCGGGAAACCGTCACTCAACTAGCTCAAGGTGCAACTTTAAAATACTACGGTGTTAAGGAACGGATTGTTCGGGAGGGAAACTTCGATACCGGGCTTTATATCATTGTCAATGGCGGCGTCAGCCTTTCCGTGACCGATGTTAACAAACAAAAACAAGAAATCGCCCGCCTATCAACTGGGGAGTTTTTTGGTGAAAATGTGCTGCTACGAGGAGAACCGAGTCCAGTTTCAGTCAGCGTTACGAATGATTTAAAGGCGATTTTGATTCAAGGTGATGCGGTGTTTGACCTAGCACAGCGATATCCCAGGTTCGCCTCGGAAATGAACCGATTTATTGAAGAAAGGAAGAAATTGGCACGTTTAGGTCAAGGTAAGACCGAAATACCTAGCAATGAGCTAGCTTTGACAGGAAACGGGCTAGGGCTAGGGGCTAGGGGCTAGGGGCTAGGGGCTAGGGGAAGAGGGAGAGGGAGAGGGAAAAGGGAAAAGGGAAAAGGGAAAAGGGAAAAGGGAAAATATTAATTCCCCCGCTCCCCCGCTCCCCCGCTCCCCCC